>NZ_JBSFZS010000147.1:0-15836 GCF_053600395.1 Streptomyces sp. NPDC005070
GGGCATCGATGTACCGGCACGGCCCCTCACGCCGGATCCCGGCCGCGGGTGCGTCCTGGTGGCGGGGGGGCAGGGGTGGCGGGGGGGGTGGTGGGGGGCGGGTCAGTCGAAGCGGATGTGGCGCACGCTCGTCCGCGCCCGCCGCAGGCGTCCGCGCAGGGCACTGTCGCGGTTCGGCGTGAGTGTCAGCCCGGCGAGGACCGCTATGCGGTCGGCGGTCCTGGCGACCGTCGTCCCGTCGGTCCACAGATGCTCGGCGAACTCCGGCTCGCGCAGCCGCTCCAGACAGTGGTCGAGTTGCCCCACGGCCCAGCTCTCGCGCCGCAACGGGGCGTCCTTTCCGGCGACATGGCCCACGAAATGCCCGAAGCCGCGTTCGCGCAGCCGCCGCAGGACGGTCTCGCGCTCGGCCAGCAGCGTGAAGTGCCGTACGTCGTGGCCCCGTTCACGAAGCCGTCCGATCGTCTCCGCGAAGTACGCGGGGTTCGTGACCGTCATGGGGGCGATGACCACACCGTCCCGTTTGCCGAGCGCGAGGTCGAGCACCTCGACCACGCCCTGCCGCCAGGACACCAAGTCCTGGAAATCCCCGCGGAGTTCGGGCGGAAGCATGCGGTGCAGGCCGAAACCGGCGTGTTCGGGATCGCAGATGACGCTGCCGGGCAGCCGGCGCCGGATCTCGTGCGCGGTCTGTGTCTTGCCGCCCCCGAAGGGCCCGTTGATCCACAGGAGCATGCGCAGACCCTAGTGCGCGCCGGTCACGTCCCGGTCACGTCTCCGTGCCCACCCCGGACGCCGGCCGGACGGCGCGCGGACCACCGGCCGGACGGCGCGCGGGCCGCGGCGCGGCTTCGCACGTCAGCCGAGGCCGCCCGCCCGGACGATTCCCGTCTCGTAGGCGAGGACGACCACCTGCACCCGGTCGCGCAGTCCCAGCTTGGTGAGAATGCGCCCGACATGGGTCTTCACGGTGGCTTCCGAGAGGACGAGACGGGCCGCGATCTCCCCGTTGGACAGGCCCTGCGCGACGAGGATCATGACCTCGCGCTCGCGCTCTGTGAGCCGTTCGAGCCCCTTGTGCTGGGGCTCCTTGCCCGCGTTGGGCAGCAGCGGCGCGAACCGGTCGAGTAGCCGCCGGGTGGTCGACGGCGCGACCACGGCGTCGCCGCTGTGCACGGAACGGATGGCGGCGAGCAGCTCGCCCGGGGGCACGTCCTTGAGCATGAAGCCGGAGGCGCCCGCCTTCAGTCCGGAGAACGCGTACTCGTCGAGGTCGAAGGTGGTCAGGATCAGCACCTTCGGCGGGTTCGGGTCCGAACAGATGCGGCGGGTGGTCTCCACGCCGTCGAGCTTCGGCATGCGTACGTCCATGAGGACCACGTCGACCTCGGTGGCGGCCAGCACCTGCAGGGCCTCGACGCCGTCGCCCGCCTCGGCCACGACCTCCATGTCCGGCTGGGCGGCGAGCACCATCCGGAAGCCGGTGCGCAGCAGCACCTGGTCGTCGACGAGCATCACGCGGATCGCCATCGGGGGGCCTTTCACAAAGTCGGGGCCGGTCCTCGGACCGGGTGTGTACAGGTGTCAGTGGGCCGCTTTGAGCGGCAGCAGGGCGCTGATGCGGAAACCCCCGCCGGGGCGCGGCCCCGCGTCCAGGGTGCCGCCGACCATGCCGACGCGCTCCCGCATGCCGATCAGGCCGTGGCCCTGCCCGTCGGCGCCGCCCTCCTCGTACAGCTCGTGGGGGGCCCCCTTGCCGTCGTCCTCGACGAGCAGACCGAGGCCGTCGTCGAAGTAGACCAGACGCACGCTCGCGCCCGTGTTCGGGCCTCCGTGCTTGCGGGTGTTGGTCAGCGCCTCCTGGACGATGCGGTACGCCGTGAGCTCGACACCGCTGGGCAGCGGGCGCGGGGTGCCCTCCACCTTGAAGTCGACGGGCAGGCCCGAGGTGCGGCACTGCTCGATGAGGTCGTCGAGCTGTTCGACGTCGGGCTGCGGCACGTACTCGCCGACCTCCTGGTGCTCGCCGGTGCGCAGCACGCCGAGCAGCCGGCGCATCTCGGCGAGGGCCTGCCTGCCGGTCCCCGAGATGGTCTCCAGCGCCTTCCTGGCCTGCTCCGGGGCGGTGTCCATGACGTATGCGGCGCCGTCGGCCTGAACCACCATCACCGAGACGTTGTGCGCGACGACGTCGTGCAGCTCGCGCGCGATCCGGGCGCGCTCGGCGGCGACCGCGACCTTGGCCTGCGCCTCGCGCTCCTTCTCCAGACGGGCGGCCCGCTCCTCCAGTTGCGCGAGGTAGGCGCGGCGGGTGCGGATCGAGTCGCCGAGCACCCAGGCGAGCGCGAACGGAACGGTCTGGAAGATCGCTATGAAGACGCCGCCCGGTCCGCTGACCTCGTGCGCGGGCCAGCGGAGCTGCGCGAGCGTGCCCGCGCACAGACCGCCGACCAGCGCGAGCCGGGAGGCCCAGCGGGCTCCGTTCGCGGCGACCGTGTAGATGATCACCAGCATCGCGAAGTCCTCGGGCGCCGACGGGACGTCCAGGACCAGTTGTGCGAGGCCCGCCGCCACGGCCAGGACCAGCATCTTCTCCGGCATGCGGCGGCGCAGCGCGACGACCGCGCTCAGCGCGACGGCGATCGGGAGCGCCGTGGCGGTCGACGACGGACCCGTCGCGGCGCCGTTGACATTGCTGATGCTCACCAAGGAGATCCCGAGGAGGGCGACGGCCCAGAAGCTGTCGACCCATGTCGGGTACCTGCGGAGAAGGTCATAGAGGCGCTGCACGTAACCCAGAGTAGGGAGGCGCGCGGTGTGCCCGGGTCAACCGGAGGACCGATCCGGGACCGCTCCTCGTACTCCCCAAGGTGGATGTCCCCCGCTCCGGGGCACCGGGAAGCCGCCCCGAGAGGCCCCGGGGCTTGGCCTAGCCTGGCCCGGTGGACGGTGCGGTGGCGGGTGAGTGGCGTGGGTGGCGCGAGGCGACGGAGGAGGCCCTGTACGGGCCCCGGGGCTTCTATCGCCGGCCCGAGGGACCGGCGGGGCACTTCCGGACCTCGGTGCACGCCTCCCCGCTGTTCGCGGGGGCTGTGGCGCGGCTGCTGTGCCGCCTCGACACGGCGCTCGGCCATCCGGACCCGCTGGCCTTCGTGGACATGGCGGCCGGTCGCGGCGAGCTGGTGACCGGCGTCCTCGCCGCCCTCCCCGCCGAGGTGGCCGGCCGGGTGCGCGCGTACGCCGTCGAGCGGGCGGACCGGCCGGACGGCCTCGACCGGCGGATCTCGTGGCTCGGCGAGCCGCCACGGGGGATCACTGGGCTGCTGTTCGCCAACGAGTGGCTGGACAACGTGCCCGTGGACGTCGCCGAGATCGGCCCGGACGGAGCGGCGCGGCGGGTCCTCGTCCGCGCCGACGGAACCGAACGCCTCGGAGAACCGGTCACCGGGCAGGACGCCCGATGGCTGCGGACCTGGTGGTGGCCCCGGCCCGGCGACGGCCCCGTATCCGTACAAGAAGCACCCCACCCACCGGGGGCGGGCGCGGCTCCCGAGGCGCCCTCGGCTCCCATTGGGGGCGCGCGTGCCGAGATCGGGCTCCCCCGGGATCTCGCCTGGGCCTCCGCCGTGGCCGCGCTCGACCGGGGACTCGCCGTCGCCGTCGACTACGCGCACCTCGCGGGCGTACGGCCGCCCTTCGGGACCCTCACCGGCTTCCGGGAGGGACGCGAGACGGCACCGGTGCCGGACGGCTCGTGCGACATCACCGCGCATGTGGCGCTCGACGCGTGCGCGCTGCCCGGGGGCCGCGTGGTGACCCAGCGCGCGGCGCTGCGCGCGCTGGGCGTGAGCGGCGCCCGCCCCCCGCTCGCCCTCGCGTCGACGGACCCCGCCGCCTATGTGCGCGCCCTCGCGGGCGCCGGACAGGCGGCGGAACTCACCGCGCCGGGCGGGCTGGGCGACTTCGGCTGGCTGGTCCAGCCCGTCGGCTTCCCCGACGGGCTCCGGGACTCCCCCGACGCCGTCCTGCGCGAGGCCCTACTTGTCGATGTCCCCGACCACGAAGAACAGTGACCCGAGGATCGCCACCATGTCGGCGACGAGCGTCCCGGGCAGCAGCTCGGTGAGCGCCTGGATGTTGTTGAAGGACGCGGAGCGCAGCTTCAGCCGGTACGGGGTCTTCTCGCCCTTGCTGACGAGGTAGTAGCCGTTGATGCCGAGCGGGTTCTCGGTCCAGGCGTACGTGTGCCCCTCGGGCGCCTTCAGGACCTTCGGCAGGCGCTGGTTGACCGGGCCGGGCGGCAGCTCGACGAGCCGGTCCAGACAGGCGTCCGCGAGGTCCAGGGCATTGTGCGTCTGTTCCAGGAGGCACTCGAAGCGGGCCAGGCAGTCGCCCTCCTCGCGCGTGACGACCTTCAGGGTGTCCTGGAGCTCCCCGTAGGCCAGATAGGGCTCGTCGCGGCGCAGGTCGAAGTCGACGCCGGAGGCCCGCGCGATGGGGCCGCTCACCCCGTACGCGTGCACGGCCCGCGGAGCGAGCACGCCCACCCCGCGCGTACGCCCCCGGAAGATCTCGTTGCCGAGCACCAGGTCGTCGTACACGCCCATCCGCGCGCGCAGAGCGGCGACGCAGGCACGCGCGCGTGTGGTCCATCCGGCCGGAAGGTCCTCCTTGAGGCCGCCGACGCGGTTGAACATGTAGTGCATGCGCCCGCCGGAGACCTCCTCCATGACGTGCTGGAGCTCCTCGCGCTCCGTGAAGGCGTAGAAGATCGGGGTGATCCCGCCGAGCTCCAGGGGATAGGAGCCGAGGAACATCAGGTGGTTCAGGACCCGGTTGAGCTCCGCGAGCAGCGTGCGCGTCCACACCGCGCGCGGGGGGACCTCCATGCCGAGCATCCGCTCCACCGCGAGAACGACGCCCAGTTCGTTCGAGAAGGCCGACAGCCAGTCGTGGCGGTTGGCGAGCATGATGATCTGGCGGTAGTCGCGTGCCTCGAAGAGCTTCTCGGCGCCGCGGTGCATGTAGCCGATGACCGGCTCCGCGTGCCGGATCCGCTCACCGTCGAGTACGAGCCGCAGTCGCAGCACGCCATGGGTCGAGGGGTGCTGGGGGCCGATGTTGAGCACCATGTCGGTGCTCTCGGCCGCGCCGCCGATGCCGACCATGGTCTCCGTCGTGGGAGTCATGGCCACAGTCTCTCGTACGTACGCTTGCCGCATGGAGACGGGGAGCGCGCGGACCGAGGAGAGCGTCCCGGGGGAGCCGGTCTGGACCGGACTGCCTCCGGGGCTGCTGCGTATGCGACGGCTGTTGCTGGTGGTGTGGCTGGGGCTCCTGACGATCGCCGTCGGGCTGCTCCTCGCCCTGTTCGCAGGTCCGGGCTGGGCTGCCTTCGCCCTGCTGCCGCTCGCCCTCGTCGCGTGGGGCTGGCGCATGCTGGGGCGCAACTGGCGCTCCTGGCGGTACGCGGAGCGCGCGGACGACCTGCTGATCAGCCGGGGCGTGCTGTGGCGTGAGGAGACCGTGGTGCCGTACGGGCGCATGCAGCTCGTCGAGGTGACCTCCGGTCCGCTGGAACGTCACTTCGGGCTCGCCAGTGTGCAGCTCCACACGGCCGCCGCGGCCACCGACGCGTGCATCCCGGGTCTCGACCCGGCCGAGGCCGAGCGATTGCGGGACCGGCTGACCGAACTGGGCGAGGCACGATCGGCGGGCCTGTGAGCACGGCCTCCCCGGACTCCTCGGGCCCCCCGTCCGCCGCGTCCGGCGCCCTCCCCGGTACACCGGCCGTGCCGGGCGACGGCGCGTCCGTGGCGGAGGCGAAGCCGTTGTCCGAGCGGCGGCTGCACCCCGTGACGCCGTTCCGGCGGGCCTGGGCCCCGGTCGCGGTCCTCGCCGGCTGGGCCGTCCACGACCCGGGCCAGGCACAGGAGCAGATCTCCCGGCTCACGACGACCGCACTGCTCCTGGGGCTCGTGGTGATCGTGCCGGGCGCCGCTCTCTACGGCTTCCTGAGCTGGTGGTTCACCCACTTCGCGGTGACCGACACCGAACTGCGCATCCGTACCGGCCTGTTGTTCCGCCGCACCGCGCACATCCGGCTCGAACGGCTCCAGGCCGTCGACATCACGCAGCCGCTGCTGGCCCGCGTCGCGGGCGTAGCCAAGCTCAAGCTCGATGTCGTCGGCGCCGACCGGAAGGACGAGCTGGCCTATCTGGGCGAGGGCGAGGCCCGGCGGCTGCGTGCCGAACTCCTCGCCCGCGCGGCCGGGTTCGCGCCCGAGTCCGCCCACGAGGTCGGCGAGGCACCGGTCCGGCGGCTGCTGCACGTCCCGCCCGCCGCCCTCGCCGCCTCCCTGCTGCTCACCGGCGCCACCTGGGCGTCCCTGGTCGCCGCGCTCGTCGTGCCGACGCTGCTGTGGTTCGCCACGCACAGCGCCTGGACGGTGCTGGCGACCGGACTGCCCCTGCTCGGCGCGGCGGGCGCGAGCAGCGTCGGACGGTTCGTCGGCGAGTACGACTGGACGGTGGGCGAGTCGCCCGACGGCCTGCGCATCGACCACGGGCTCCTGGACCGTACGCACGAGACGGTGCCGCCCGGACGGGTGCAGACCGTGCGGATCGTCGAACCCCTGCTGTGGCGCGGCCGATGGGTGCGGGTCGAACTGGACGTGGCCGGGTCGTCGAACTCGGTCCTCGTGCCCGTCGCTCCGCGCGAGGTCGCCGAGGCCGTGATCGCCGCCGTGCTGCCCGGCGTGACCGTTCCCGCGTCCCTGGACCGGCCGCCGCGACGGGCCGGCTGGTGCGTGCCGTTCTGGTGGCGCGGGTACGGACTCGCGGTCACCGGCACCGTGTTCGCCGCGCGCCGCGGGCTGTTGCGGCGCCGCCTCCATCTCGTCCCGCACGCCAAGGTGCAGAGCGTCCGGCTGACGCAGGGGCCCTGGGAGCGCTTCAAGGGGCTCGCCGACGTCCACATCGACGCCGGCGCCGGCAAGACGGTGACGGCGCGGCTGCGGAGCGCCGAGGAGGCGGCGGCCCTCCTCCAGGCGCAGGCGGACCGGTCCCGCACGGGACGCCGGGAGGCCCGGCCGGACCGCTGGATGGCCTGAGGCCCCACGCCGACGGGTGGAAACGGGTGAGGGCAGTGGCTTCGTGCCACTGCCCTCACCCGTCGCGCCTACGCGGCTTCGGTCACGCCCGCTCGGCCGCCCCGCGGATCAGGAGGCCGCGCTCCGCAGCCCCGTCATATCGATGTGCTCGGTCTCGTCGTGCTCGGTCAGGTCGATGACCTGGCGGTCGGCACCCTCCGAAGCCCCGCCCTCGGGCCTGGCCCCGGACTCGGCCTCGTGCGCGGCGAGCGCCTCCTGACCGACCACGTCGGCGAGGTCCTCGTTCTGCACGGCCTCCACAGCGGCGGCGTCGGACTCCTCCTGCTGCGTACCGAAGAAGTCGAACCCTCCCTCGACCGAGGGGCGGCGCACCGGCGCGGACTGCGGGACGACGGCCACCGCCGTGGGCACAGTGAAGTGCCCGGAGCGCTGGGCGGACTTGGCGGGCGGCAGCGCCGCGCGCGCCGGAGGCGCCGCCACGGCCCGGCGGGCCCGCTCGGGTGCGGCGGACGACGGCTCGGCGTCGGCGGCCGCGCGCTGGTGCTCGCGGGCCGCCTCGGGCTTCCCCTGCGCCCCACCCGCTTCCGCGACGGAGTCCGCGGACGGACCCGTCCCGGCGGCCGGAGTGTTCCTCGGGGCGGCCTCGCCGTTCGCGGCCGTGTCCCGCTCGGCCACCCGGTCCCGCTCGGCCACCCGGTCCCTCGTGGCGACCAGGTTCTTCGTGGCGGCCGCGCCCTTCTGCAGCGCCGCGCGCTTCTTCGCCGCCGCGTCCCGCTCGACAGCCGCGTCCAGCGCGGACCCGCCCGGAGCGGGCACGTCGTTCAGGGACCTGGCGGTCGCGGAGCGGGTCTCGGGAGCCTTGGCCGAAGCGGTGCCGGGGGCGGCGGTTTCGCGGTCCGCGTCCGGCAGCGCGAGCGCCACGGACGTCGATGCCGTCCCGGCCTCGGCGCCCTCCGCCTGCGGGGCGTCGCCCGCCGTCCGGTTCAACGCCGCTCCGGCCCGCAGGAAGAGCGACGACCCGGCCGGGGAGAAGGCCTCGGGGGACTCGTCGGTCCCGGCACCGGCCTCCGCCTTCGCGTCCTCGTCGTCCTCCGCCTCGGGGGCCGAGTCGTCGTCGGGTGCCATGAAGGCCTCGATGGCGTCCGACCGGCTCACGGACGCGGACACCCCGCCCCCGGAACCCTCGGACGGATCTGTCTCCTCGGATGCCTCGGACGGTGCCGGGTCCTCGGACGCGTCCGGCTCCCCGGACGTCTCGACCGTCTCGGCTCTCCCGTTCGTGTCCTGCTCGTCCACCACTCCGGAGGAGTCCGGAGCGTCCTGGAGGTCCGGCGTGTCGCCCGAGTCCGGCGTGCCGGAGGAGTCCTGGGTCTCGATCCCGTCCGGGGCCGTCCGCGCGGCCGGCAGGGCGCGGGCGGGCACCGAAGCCTCTATGGCGAGCTGCCGGCGCCCCTCCAGAGCGGTGGCCCGCTCCGTCTCGGCCGTGGCGTACCGCCGCAGCAGCGCCGCGTGCTCGTTGCGCAGGCCGGCCAGCTCGGTGCGCTTGGCGCGCAGCTTCTGCTCGAGCTTGGCGCGCAGTTCGCGCGACTCGTCGAGGTCCGTCTCCAGTTCGGCGACGCGCTCCTCATGACGCCACTCGTCGCTCGCCCGCGCGCGCGTGAGGTCGGCGACACGTTTGCCCGCCGCGCTGTCCCAGCGGCGCAGGACGACCGCGCTGACGACCGCCGTCGCCGCGGCACCCGCGGCCAGGACACGGAGCGCGAACGCGTCCGTGAACAGCCAGGGTCCTATGGCGCAGACGAGCGACACACCGGCGATCGCCGAAGAAGGCAGCACCCTGTGCAAGGGAGGGGAATGGCGGTGGCGTCCACGTGGCATGGCCAGAAACTTACCGCGCGTAGGCGAATCTTGGTGCCCCGCCCGGTAAAAACCCAGTGTCCCCGGAGGCTTTGTCCTGTACCAGGCACCTACAGGGCACACCGCTTGTCCCACAAAGCCCGTCCCGCCCCCCGATCGCACCGGCGCCACGATCAATTCCACGGGCTCCCGACAGTTCCCGAATCGTCATCGCCGGGGTGCGGCATTCCTCCGGGGGACGGCATTTCCCGACGCCGGACAACCCAATTCGTCCGCGGGGCACGAGGGCGTGTCCGGGCCCGGCCCGGCAGGGCTCAGCGGTCGCTCAGGCGTCCGCTGAGCCACTGGAGGGCACCCGGGATCTCCCGCCGCCAGGTGTTGAAGTTGTGGCCGCCGCTGTCGAGGATGATCGACGAGATCCGGGTGAGCTTCCTGGATTTCACGAGGTCTATGAAGTCGAGCGTGGCCTGGTAGTTGGATTCGCCCGCCTTGCTGCTGGTGACGAGGAGCGAGGTGTCCGGGGCGGGCCTGTTCTTCAGGTACCAGCGCAGATCGGCGCTGTCACGCAGGGTCTTGTCACCCTGGAAGAGATCGCCCGTCGTCCGGTCGATCGGCGCCTTGTAGTACGGCGACAGGCCGACGCCCGCCGCGTACACCCCGGGGTGGTGGACGGCGAGTTTCAGCGCGCAGTACCCGCCCGTCGAGTCGCCGATGATGCCCCAGCTCCGGGGATTTCCGCCCGCACGGTAGTGCGCCGACACCGCCTCGGGCAGGTCCTTGGCGAAGAAGGACTCGGTCTGCGGACCGCCGGGGATGTCCACGCACTCGGTGTCCCGCGGCGGAGCGACGGTCGGCCGCAGCATCACCAGGATCATCGGCTGGGTCCTGCCCTCCTTGACCAAACGATTCGCCGTCTGCGGGAAGTGCAGGGCCTTGATGAGCGCCTTGGCCGTGCCGGGATAGCCGGTCAGCACGGTGACCACCGGGAACGTACGGGTGCGGTACCGCGGCTGGAAGTACTCCGGCGGCAGATAGACGTACGCCGGTGTGGCGATCCGGGTCGTACGGCCGACGATGTCGATCTTCTGGACCTGGCCGCCGGTCTGCGGCCGCGCGCCGCCCGAGACGCCCACCTGCTCGGTGTCCACGACCTGGAGGGGGCCGCCGCCCGGCCCGTTCGCGCCGTCGTGGTCGACGACCACCCCCTCGCCGCTCTCCCGGCCGAGGAGATCCGCCCAGCTCGCGTAGAACCCGAACGCCTGGTTGGCGCACAGCCCGATGGAGGCGAAGAGCATCACCTGGGTGGCCAGCAGCAGCCCGACACGCCCGCTGACGGACTGCCAGGTACGCCTGGCGAGGCGGGGCCACCACCACACCGTGCCGACGAAAAGCAGTACGGCGAGCAGCACCGCCAATGCCAGCATCTTGTTGCTCGTGAGACCCATGGGGTGCACCGCCTGCGCTTTCCGTCCGGGTGGGTCCCACCCATTGGCGAGGCCTTGCCCTGGACTTTCCTTGCCTTTTGAACCGGCTTTCCGGAAGGGAGTGAACCTGTCTCCCCAAGACACCGTCCTAGAGGGCGCAATGTCGCCGGATGCCGGAATGGCACCGGATTCAAGGTCTCTCGCGGAACCACGGGATGCGATGTCTGTCAGGGTAGATGGGGAATTGTCGGGTGGGGTTCCGGGCCGGACAGGCCGGACACGGCGCGTACTGCGCGGTCCGAGCCCGGAGGTGGTCCCCGCCCTGATCGCCAGGGCCTGCACACTCGTAGGTCTCCTGGACGTCGCCGCGGGCGTCTTCCCGCGCTTCCGTCACAGCCGTATGCACGCCCTGGCCGAGGTGCTGCCCGGCTCGTTCGGGCCCTTCGCCGCGGCGCTGTCGCTCAGCGCCGGCGTGCTCCTGCTGCTGCTCGCCCACGGGCTGCGGCGCCGCAAGCGCCGCGCGTGGCGCGCCGCGGTGCTGCTGCTGCCCGCGGGCGCCGCCGCGCAGTTCGCGTACCGCCACTCGGTGATCGGCGTCGTCATCTCGGCCGCGCTGCTCCTGCCGCTGCTGCGCCACCGCGACGAGTTCGCCGCGCTGCCCGATCCACGCAGCCGCTGGCGCGCGCTCGCCAACTTCGTACTCATGGGCGCCGGTTCCCTCGTCCTCGGACTCGTCATCGTCAGCGTCCACGAGGACCGCATGATCGGCGACCCGAGCCTGGCCGACCGGATCAGTCACGTCCTGTACGGCCTGGTCGGCTTCGAGGGCCCCGTCGACTACGCGGGACCCACCTCCTGGACCGTCGCCTTCTCCCTCGGCGCGCTCGGCTGGCTCACCGCCGTCACGACCGTCTACCTCGCCTTCCGGCCCGAACACCCCGCCGCCCGCCTCACGGAGGACGACGAGGCCCGGCTGCGCGTCCTCTTGGACAAGCACGGCGGCCGCGACTCCCTCGGCCACTTCGCGCTCCGCCGCGACAAGGCGGTCGTCTTCTCACCCAGCGGCAAGGCGGCGGTCACCTACCGGGTCGTCTCCGGGGTGATGCTCGCCAGCGGTGACCCCATCGGCGACGTGGAGGCCTGGCCCGGCGCGATCGAGCGCTTCATGGACGAGGCCAGGGCGCACTCCTGGACGCCCGCCGTCATGGGCTGCTCCGAGACGGGCGGCGAGGTGTGGACGCGTGAGACCGGCCTCGACGCCCTCGAACTCGGGGACGAGGCGGTGGTGGACGTCGTGGATTTCTCCCTGTCCGGGCGCGCGATGCGAAACGTGCGCCAGATGGTCAAGCGCATCGAACGCGCCGGCTACGAGACCCGGGTACGGCGCATCCGTGACCTCGGCGAAGGCGAGCTGGAGCGGATACGGCGCGCGGCGGAGGACTGGCGCGGCACCGACACCGAACGCGGCTTCTCCATGGCGCTCGGCCGTATCGGTGACCCGTCCGACGGCGACTGTCTGATCGCCACGGCGCACAAGGCCGACGATCCGCCCGGCCCGTACGGCGACCTGAAGGCGGTCCTGCACTTCGTCCCGTGGGGCGCGGACGGCGTGTCGCTCGACCTCATGCGCCGCGACCGCGCCGCCGACCCCGGCATGAACGAACTCCTCATCGTGGCGGCGCTCCAGGCCGCACCCCGACTCGGCATCGACCGGATCTCGCTCAACTTCGCGATGTTCCGCTCGGCGCTCGCGCGCGGCGAGAAGATCGGCGCCGGGCCGGTGCTGCGCGCCTGGCGCGGACTGCTCGTGTTCCTGTCGCGCTGGTTCCAGATCGAGTCGCTGTACAAGTTCAACGCCAAGTTCCGTCCGCGCTGGGAGCCGCGCTTCGTGGTCTACGCCTCCTCGCGCGACCTCCCTCGCATCGGCTTCGCCGCCATGCAGGCCGAGGGCTTCGTGACCCTCGCCCTGCCCCGGATCCTGCGCCGCCGCGCACCGGCCCCGCGCCCCTGCGCCCACGCGGCACCGGAACGGGGGGTCAGGGCGGTGTAGCCGGGAGCGCGGAGACCGGCGGAGGCGACGGAGCACGTACGGGGCGGTGACGCCTCCTGCGGGAGGCCTAGGCTGGACGTATGAGTATTGAGCGCGGGCGCGGCCGAGTCGCGGGACTGCCGACGTGGGACCGCTGCGCGGTCATGGGGGTCGTGAACGTCACCCCCGATTCCTTCTCCGACGGCGGCCGCTGGTTCGACACGACGGCCGCGGTCAAACACGGTCTCGGCCTGGTCGCCGAGGGCGCCGACCTCGTGGACGTGGGCGGCGAGTCCACCCGCCCCGGCGCCACGCGCGTGGACGAGGCCGAGGAGCTCAAGCGGGTCATCCCCGTCGTCCGCGGCCTCGCCTCCGAGGGCGTCGCCGTCTCCGTGGACACGATGCGCGCCTCCGTCGCCGAGCAGTCGCTCGCCGCGGGCGCCGCCCTCGTCAACGACGTCAGCGGCGGACTCGCCGACCCCGCGATGATCCCGGCGGTGGCGGCCGCGGGCGCGCCCTTCGTGGTGATGCACTGGCGCGGCTTCCTGGCCGGCGGGAACGTCCAGGGAGCGTACGAGAACGTCGTCACCGAAGTCCTCGACGAACTCCACGCGCGCGTGGAGGCCGTCCTGGCGGGCGGCATCGCCCCCGACCGCATCGTCGTCGACCCCGGGCTCGGCTTCTCCAAGGACCCCGAGCACGACCTGGCCCTCCTGGCCCACCTCGACCGCCTCCGCGCGCTCGGCCACCCCCTGCTGGTCGCCGCCTCCCGCAAGCGTTTCCTCGGCCGGGTCCTGGCCGGCCCCGAGGGCGCCCCGCCGCCCGCGCGCGAGCGCGACGCCGCCACCGCCGCCGTCTCGGCGATAGCCGCCCAGCAGGGCGCGTGGGCGGTCCGCGTGCACGAGGTGCGGGCCACGGCCGACGCCGTACGGGTCGCCCGCGCCGTCGAGGGCGCGCGGACCGGCGGGCTCACGGACACCACGGGCGGTCCGGCCGCAGAGGGAGCCCGGTGAGCACACCGCGTACCGACGTCGAGCAGGTCGAACTCTCCAACACGGCGTACTACGAGGCGATGGAACGGGGTGACTTCGAGGAACTGACCTCGCTGTGGCTGGCCCCGCTGGACACGTCCGACGACGACTTCGAGGGCGAGGGCGCGGTCGTGTCCTGCGTCCACCCCGGCTGGCCCGTCCTGAACGGCCGCGGCGAGGTGCTCCGCTCGTACGCGCTGATCATGGCGAACACGGAGTACATCCAGTTCTTCCTCACCGATGTGCGCGTGTCCGTGTCCGGCGACACGGCCCTGGTGACCTGCACCGAGAACATCCTCAGCGGCGGTCCCGCACCCGACGAGGGCGAGGAGCTCGGCCCGCTCGTGGGCCAGCTCGTCGTCGCCACGAACGTGTTCCGCCGCACGGCCGACGGCTGGAAGCTCTGGTCCCACCACGCCTCCCCCGTGCTGGCCGAGTCCGGCGAGGAAGAGGACGAGGACACCGCCGGTTGAGTGGGACAAGGCCCTCGGGGACGGGAAGGTGATTGGAATCCCCGGTCCGGGGTAGGGGCGGCTACCAACCCGTGAGCCGCCGCGTTCCCCAGGGGAAACACCCGGTGAAGCCTCGTGGCCTTCACCGGGACGCCCGTCCCCATGGGCGAGCGTTGTCAGTGCCCGCAGGTAGATTCGTTCGAGGCCGGTGTGCCGACCCCACTCGGCGTATGACGGCCCTCACCGACGATTGCAGGAGTGATTCGCGTGGATCGTGTCGCGCTGCGCGGCCTCAAGGCCCGCGGGCACCACGGCGTCTTCGACAAGGAACGCGAGGAGGGGCAGACCTTCATCGTGGACCTGACGCTGGGCCTGGACACCCGCCCGGCCGCGGCCGACGACGACCTGGCGAAGACCGTGCACTACGGCATCGTGGCGGAAGAGGTCGTCGCCGTCGTCGAGGGCGAGCCGGTCGACCTCATCGAGACACTCGCCGCGCGCATCGCCCAGACGTGTCTCGAGCACGAAGGCGTCCAGGAGGTCGAGGTCTGCGTCCACAAACCGGACGCGCCCATCACGGTCCCCTTCGACGACGTGACCGTCACAATCATCCGGAGCCGAGTATGACCGCGTCCTTCACCGAGGGTCAGAGCGACCCGACCGTCCAGCCGGTGCCCGCCTCCGTGGTCGAACAGGTCGACGCCGCCGACACGACGCTGAGCAACCCCAAGCGCGCGGTGATCTCCCTCGGCTCGAACCTGGGCAACCGCCTGGAGAACCTCCAGGGCGCCGTCGACGCCCTGGAGGACACCCCGGGCGTCCGCGTCAAAGCGGTATCCCCCGTCTACGAGACGGAGCCGTGGGGCGTCGAACCGGGCAGCCAGCCCTCGTACTTCAACGCGGTCGTGGTGCTCAGGACCACCCTCCCGCCGTCCTCGCTCCTGGAGCGGGCCCACGCTGTCGAGGAGGCCTTCCACCGCGTGCGGGACGAGCGCTGGGGCCCGCGCACGATCGACGTGGACATCGTGGCGTACGCCGATGTCGTCTCCGACGACCCGGTCCTGACCCTCCCTCACCCGCGCGCGCACGAGCGGGCCTTCGTCCTCGCCCCGTGGCACGACGTGGATCCCGAGGCACGCATCCCCGGCCACGGCGCCGTCGCCGGGCTCCTCGACACCCTCACCCGGGACGGTGTCGCGGCCCGCGCCGACCTGGAACTCCGGCTGCCCGAGTAGTCGTTAAGGTCAAGACGACCACCGGCCGGCCCGACACGGGCCCCGGCCGCACGCGGCTATCGAAGGGACAACGTGAAAGAGCTGCGGATCAGGACACTGGCTGCCGTGTTCGCGGTCGCCGGAGTGCTGTCCTGGGCGGGCGCCCGCCTGTGGAACTCGGTGGGCACACTGCCCCGGGTCCCGCTGGCCGCCCCCATCGTCCTCGCCCTGATCGCGATCGTCCTCCTCGCGACGGCCCTGTCGCTGCGCTCCCGCCTCAAGGCCCAGCGCGAGCGCCGCCCCGGCGCCAAGGGCGTCGATCCGCTGATGGCCGCCCGCGCGGTCGTCTTCGGCCAGGCGAGCGCCCTGGTGGCCGCCCTGGTGGCGGGCCTGTACGGCGGCACCGGCGTGTTCCTCCTGGAATCCCTGGAGGTCCCCGCCCGCCGCGACCAGGCCATCTACGCCGGCTTCTCCGTCCTCGCCGGAATCGGCGTGATAGCGGCCGCCTTCTTCCTGGAGCGCGTCTGCAAGCTCCCGGAGGACGACGACGAACACCACGGCGGCGCGGCCCCGGTGGCGTAGCCACGGCGCCGCGGCCCGGCACCGGGCCGCGGGGTCCAGCGGGGTCCAGCGGGGGGGAGCGGGGTGTTGCGGGGTGCAGCGGGGGGTAGGGGGGCCAGATTTGGGTCATAGCCGGGGTGGGGGTGGGGGCGGGCC
>NZ_JBSFZS010000148.1:0-15816 GCF_053600395.1 Streptomyces sp. NPDC005070
TCTCTCCCTATTTGTGCGCGCCCCGGGGGGTGCCGGGCGCCGGCCCGGGGGTCCCGCGCTCGGATCGCAGGGCCCGCGGCACGGACGACTGGAGCGTGCCTCCTCCGGACCGTCAGGGCGCGGTCAGTGGCGCGTACGCCCCCGGGGCGCGGTCGCGGTAGAACTGCCACCGGTCGCGGACCTCGCGGAGCTTGGCCATGTCCAGGTCGCGGACGACGAGTTCGCTCTCCTTGTCGCTCGCCACCTCGCCGACGAACTGGGCCTCGGGGTCCACGAAGTACGAGGTCCCGTAGAAGTCGTTGTCGCCGTACTCCTCCTGCCCGACCCGGTTGATCGCACCCACGAAGTACTCGTTGGCGACGGCGGCGGCCGGCTGCTCCAACTGCCAGAGGTAGCCGGACAGTCCGCGGGAGGTGGCCGACGGGTTGAAGACGATCTCCGCGCCCGCGAGACCGAGGGCCCGCCAGCCCTCCGGGAAGTGCCGGTCGTAGCAGATGTAGACCCCGATCCGGCCCACGGCCGTGTCGAAGACGGGCCAGCCGGAGTTCCCGGGCCGGAAGTAGAACTTCTCCCAGAATCCGGGTACTTGGGGAATGTGGGTCTTGCGATACTTGCCCAGGTAGGAGCCGTCGGCGTCGATCACGGCCGCCGTGTTGTACAGGACACCGGGCTGTTCCTCCTCGTACATCGGCAGCACGAGGACGAGGCCCAGTTCCTTCGCCAGCGCCTGGAAGCGCCGGACGATCGGGCCCTCGGGGATCTGCTCGGCGTACGCGTAGAACTCCTTGTCCTGCACCTGGCAGAAGTACGGTCCGTAGAACAGCTCCTGGAAGCACAGGACTTGGGCGCCCTGCGCGGCCGCGTCGCGGGCCGCCTGCTCGTGGACCTGGATCATCGATTCCTTGTCGCCGGTCCATGCGGTCTGAAAGACGGCGGCGCGGATCACTCTGCTCATCGGGACCTCCGGTCGCTCGGTGTGCGAGGAGACTAGAAAGCCCCGGCCCGTTCTTTGAGTTGCACCGTGTCACGTCCGAAGTGCTGTGCCGTTCCACGGTGTCACCTCCGCGTTCTCCCGTGTTGCGCCTGACTGGTTCTGTGTTTCACCGCTGTTGCGCGTCGTGCGCGAGCAGCGCGATGTGGACGGAGGCCGCCTGTTCGAAGTCGTCGAGGTCGACGCCGAGGCGGGCCTGTATGACCTCCAGCCGGCGGTAGAGCGCGGGCCGGCTGACATGGTGGAGCTGCGCCGTGCGGGACTTGTTGCGGCCGGTGGCGAGGTAGGTCCGCAGCACGGGCAGCAGCCGTGGATCCGCCCGCGGACCGCCGAGCAGGCCGTCGAGTTCGCGTTCCGCGAAGGACTGGACGTTCGGGTCGTCCCGCAGCAGCCGGACCAGGCCGCGCAGATGGACGTCACGCAGCCGGACGAGCGCGGGCCGGTCCTGGTCGGCGGGCGGGTCGCCGGCGGCCTCGGCGACGTGCAGGGCCTCGCGCAGTCCGGCGGGTACGTCGTCCCAGGCGGTACGGGGCCCGGCGGCGGCCACGGTGGCGGGGGCCCCGGTCTCGTGCCGCAGCCGTACGGCGAAATGCGCGGCCAGCGCCTCGGCGTCCTGGTCGCGCGGAAGACTGAGCAGCAGCGCGGTCGCTCCGTCGGACAGTTCGGCGACGAGCCCCGGCAGCCCCAGCAGGCGCAGCACACGGTCGAGTTGGGAAGCGTCGCCGTCGCGCACCACCAGGGGCACGAAGGTGCGGCGGTTCACGGGCAGTCCGGCGGCCCGCGCTCGCGGCAGGAGCTGGCGGGCCGGTACGGCACCGCTCACGAGGTCGGTCAGCAGGCCCTGCGCGGACTCCTCCTCCCAGGAGTGGGCAGGGCCGGCGAGCATGCGGTGCAGGATCAGGGCCTCGGCGGCCCGGTCGGCGAGCAGGCGCCCGGTCGCCGCGTCGCCGCGGTGGCCGCACAGCAGGACGCGGCCCCATCGCTCCCCCCGTCCGCCGAGTTCGGCGCGGATCCATCCGTCGCCCTCGCTGCCTCCCCCAGTGCCTGAAGGGCCTGGGTGGGACCCCCATGCCTGCCGGGCGATGCGGTCCCAGTCGCGCAGCACGTCGTCGACGGCGGAGCGTTCGCCGGCGGTGGCGAGGACCCGGTGGGCGAGGTTGGTGACGACGACGGGACAGGCGGCGTGCACGGCGATCTCGTCGAGCAGGCGCTGGAGCGGGGCGCCGGTGGTGATCAGCCCGGTGAGTGCGGTGCGTACGGCCTCCGAGAGGCTCACGGCCGCGAACTTCTGCCGTACCAGCCGGGACTGGACCTCCTCCGTCAACTCGGCGAAGGGGAAGGGGCGGTGGAGCACCACCATCGGCAGGCCGCAGCGTTCGGCGGCCCGGCGCATCACGTCCGGGGGCGCGGGGAAGGCGCGGCCGAGTCCGAGGACGACGGCCGCGGCCTCGGCGCGGTGCAGCGAACGGATGTACTCGGCCTGGGCATCGGGGTCGCCGGCGAGCAACACCCCGGTGGTGAGGACCATTTCGCCGCCGCTGAGCATGACGCCCACGTCGGCGGCCTCGGCGACGTGCACCCAGCGGACGGACCGGTCGAGATGGCCGGCACCGGCCACCACCTCGGGCTCCCCGGCGAGCACCCGGTCCAGGGCGAGGACCTGGCGTACCGAAAGCGCGGGTTCCAGGACGGTGGTCATGGCGGCGTTCCCCTTTGTCCGTGGCTCGGTTCGCCTCCGGAGCACTGCGGGCGGCCGCGGGGACTCGACGCGTGCCCGAACCCTCGGGTCCTCGCGCGCCGGGTCTTCGGGACCACCGCCCCTTCGGCTCACCCGCCCTTGCTCATCTGTTACTGGGCCCGCCTCAGCGCGCGTTCCAGGATCGACGCGCCCTCCTCCGCCTCCGCGACGGTGAGGGAGAGCGGCGGGGCGATACGCAGCACGCTGGTGTCGTGTCCGCCGCCCTTGCCGATCAACAGGCCTTCCTCGCGGGCCGCTTCGAGGACCGCCGCGGCTCCAGCGGGGTTCGCGCGGTCGGTGCCGGGCTCCACCAGTTCGATGCCGATCATCAGTCCGCGCCCGCGCACCTCGCGTACACCGTCGAACTGCGCGGCGACCTCGCGGAGCCGCTCGATGAGCAGGCCGCCGACGCGCCGGGCGTTGCCCTGGAGGTCGTGTTCGAGGAGGTAGGTGAGATTCGCGAGTCCCGCCGCCATCGTGACCGGTGAACCACCGAAGGTCGAGATGGAGTTGGAGTCGAGGCAGTTCATGATCTCGGCGCGGGCGACGACTCCGCCGATGGACATGCCGTTGCCGATGCCCTTGGCGAAGGTGAGCATGTCGGGCGGGCCGGAGGCGGCGTGGGCCTGCCAGCCCCAGAAGTGCTCGCCGGTGCGGCCCCAGCCGGTCTGCACCTCGTCGGCGATCCAGAGGACGCCGTGCTCCTGGAGGACCTCGCGGAAGGCCGCGTACAGGCCGTCGGGGGGCGCGGTGAAGCCGCCGACACCCTGGATCGGTTCGGCGATCAGCGCGGCGGGCGGGCGGACATGGCCGAGCAGGTCCTTCAGGTCCGCCACGCAGGCGTCGGTGAACGCGGCGTCGTCGAGGTCGGCGTAGGGGCCGCGGGTGCGGACACCGCCGTGCACGTACAGCGTCTGGAGCGGTGACAGGGAGGTGGGCGACCAGCCCTTGTTGCCGGTGATCCCGACCGCGCTGAACGACCGGCCGTGGTAGCTGTTACGCATGGCGAGGATCTGGTTGCTGCGCCGGTGGGTGGTGGCGAGCAGCAGGGCCGTGTCGTTGGCCTCGGTGCCGGAGGTGGTGAAGAAGACGCGGGCATCGGGGATGCCGGACAACTGGGCGACGCGTTCGGCGAGTTCGACCATCGGCCGGTTGAGGTACAGCGTCGAGGAGTGGATGATCCGGCCGGCCTGCTCGCTGACGGCCTTCGTCACCTCGGGCAGGGCGTGCGCGGTCATCGTGGTGAGGATGCCGCCGAAGAAGTCGAGGTACTTGTTTCCGTCGGAGTCCCAGACGTGGCGGCCCTCGCCGTGGGTGATCTCGATCGGGTCCTCGTAGTACAGGGCGAGCCAGTCCGGCAGGACGGCCTGGTGGCGGGTGTACAGGTCGGTCATGGCTGCACCAGCCCTTCGTAGGCGTCGGGGCGCCGGTCGCGGTAGAACGCCCACTGTTGGCGTACTTCCTCGATGAGGCCGAAGTCCAGGTCGCGGACGACGAGTTCCTCGGCCTTGTCGCTCGCCCGCTCGCCGACGAACTGTCCTCGCGGGTCGACGAAGTACGAGGTTCCGTAGAAGTCGTTGTCGCCGTACTCCTCCTGCCCGATCCGGTTGATCGCGGCGATGAAGTACTCGTTGGCGACGGCCGCCGCGGGCTGTTCGAGCTGCCAGAGGTAGGCGGACAGTCCGCGGGAGGTGGCCGAGGGGTTGTACACGAGCTGGGCGCCGTTCAGACCGAGCTGCCGCCAGCCTTCGGGGAAGTGCCGGTCGTAGCAGATGTAGACCCCGACCCGGCCGACGGCCGTGTCGAAGACGGGCCAGCCGAGGTTGCCGGGCTTGAAGTAGTACTTCTCCCAGAACCCCTTCACCTGCGGGATGTGGTGCTTGCGGTACTTCCCGAGGTACGTGCCGTCGGCGTCGATCACGGCCGCGGTGTTGTAGTAGAACCCGGACTGCTCGACCTCGAACACGGGTACGACGATCACCATGCCGGTCTCGCGCGCGAGCTCACACATACGGGTGACGGTGGGTCCGTCGGGGACCGGCTCCGCCCAGGCGTAGTGCTCCGGCTCCTGGACCTGGCAGAAGTAGGGGGCGTTGAAGACTTCCTGGAACCCGATGACCTTGGCACCCTGCCGGGCCGCCTCACGGGCGTGTTCCTCGTGTTTGGCGACCATGGATGCGGTGTCGCCGGTCCAGGTGGCCTGGACCAGGGCGGCACGTACGACGTTGCCCATGAGCTGCTCCTTCGACGGGACGTCAGAGAGCCTCTACGCCCGTAGACAAAGGCTGTAGAGGCTCGAAAGTAAGCCCCCCGGACAGCCTTGCCAAGACCATCGTCGTTAACCCGCTGAGTCGATCACGTTTCTGACCCTCACGGGTGAGTGACATGGCCGCCGGAGCCGGAGGTACGGCCGACCGGGCGAGCGCCCGCAGGACCGGGTGGACGCCGCCGCGCGTGCACGGACTCCCGACGGATCGCCGTCCGTGTCGAGCCCGGCATCGCAGGTGCGCGTGCGCGCACGAGCGGCCTCGGGCGGGCGGCGCCGTGACCGTCGCCGGGCGGGGGCATGGGTCACTCCGTGACCGGCACCGGGCGGAGAGTCACGTCGTGGCCAGCGCCGGGCGGCGAGACCGAGCTCCGACGGTCGCCGGGCGGGGCCACACCGCACCGTCCCCGGACGAAGGGCCACGCCGTGACCGACGCCGGGCCGAGGGCCAAGCCGTGACCTCGCCGGGCGCGGCACGAGTCACGCCGTGGCCGTCGACCGGCGGCGGATCATGGCGTGAACCCGGCGACGCGCAGGGCGTGGACCAGGTCCCATTGGCATTCGTCGGACACTCCCCGGGCCGCCCGCAGGAGCAGCGGTACGAGTCGCTCCGGGTCCGTCTCGGCGCTGCGGGCGGCTTCCTCCGGGGCGCACACACGCACGTACGCGTCGAGGAGCGCGCTGATCTCGCGGCCTCGGCCCTGGTCGGCGAGGTCGAGGACGGCGGCGCCGATCTCGGGGGCGGGCCGGGTGACGCCCTGGCGCAGCATCTGCCTGCCGTCGGCGCTGCGCCCGGCGGCGGTGAGCGCGTCGGCCGCGGCGACCAGCCGGTCGGCGGGCAGCGAGGCCGCCTCCCACAGCAGGGTGGCCCAGTCCGCGTCGAGTCCGGCGCCGTGCAGTTCGGCGGCGAGCAGGGGGAAGCGGGCGGGGGGCCAGTACGCCGCTTCGACGAGCAGCGCGTGCGCCTCGCCGCTGCGGCCCTCGCCGCGCAGCCGCGTGAGCGTCGCGACGGTCTCCGCCGTGAGCCGCCGCGCGCCCTCGTCCGGCGGCTCCGGCTGTGTCGTCGTGTGCGGGCGCGCGGGCTCCTCGGCGGCACCGGCGAAACGCGCGCCGCGGGGCGTACGCCCGCCCCGCGCGGGCGGGTCGGGCAGCACGGGACCGGCCTCCGGCACAGCCACGGGAGCCACGTCGGCCTCCACCATCCCGGCGAAACGCGCGCCCCCTCTCCGACGCCGCTTGGAACGCTTGGCCGGATGCGGGTCGGCGTCGGGCGGGGTCCTGTCGTGTGCCGGGGCGGGCGCGGCGACCCGCTCCGCGGGACGGGACCTGTCGCCGTCCGGCGCGAGGCCCGTGGGGCGTGCCCCGGGCTGTGCGTGACCGCCTGGGACGTAGCTCGCGGCAGAAGGCCAGGCCTCGCCCCGCTCGGCCGCCGCCGGACGCGAGCCGGGGGCCGCCCCTGCGGCGAGGCCGGGGCCGAAGCCGGGGCCATGTCCTGCGCCGGGGCCCATGCCAGGGCCGGGGCCTGATCCCGCACCGGAGTCGGGGCCCCCACCCACCCCGTGACCAGGTCCGAACCCAGAACCATGCCCAGAACCCAGGCCCGATCCGGCACCGTGACCAGAACCATGCCCAGGGCTCGGCCCCGGGCTCGATCCGGCACCGTGACCAGGTGCGGGCCCAAAACCATGCCCCGGGCCGGCCCCTGATCCAACGGCGTGACCAGATCCGGGCCCAAACCCATGTCCCGCCCCGGCGGCCGGAGCCGGGAAGCCCGGCGTGTGCCGCCCGGGGGCGCGCAGGGCGTGGCGGTCGACGTTCTCCATGCGGTGGCGCAGTTCGGCGCAGCGGGCGGCGGCCCGTTCATGATCGTCCTGCGCCCAGGCGAGGTCCAGGCGGATCGACTCGGCCTCCCCACGGGAAACCGCCGCGGGAAGCCGTCCGCTCAGTTCGGCCTGGCGTTCCGCGGCGTAGCGCTGTTCGCGGAGCATGACGTCCAGGCGGTCGCCGAGCGCGTCCCGGCCGCCCGGACGGACGTCGTACGCGGCCAGCGAGGCCGCGTGCAGTACCCCGGCCCGAGCCGTCTCCTGGGCCGCGGCCCGCTCCCCGTACTGCCCGACGACGTCCTGGAGGAGTGCCTCCACGACGTCCCAGGGCGGCACCTCCTGCCCTTCGAGGCACGCCCGCATTCCGTCGGGGTCACGTTGCCAGAAGACCCCGCACCAGCCGCCGCTCCGATCGAGCCGGTCCACAAGCCCGTTCAGATACCGCGCGAACTCCAGTACCTGTTCCGGGAGTTGTCCTACAGCCATCACTCAACTCCCCGCCCGACGTGAGCACTTCGACCCGACAGAGAACACCAGTCGTGTTACGGATCGACTACGGGGAGTTTTCGGCGGGAACGCAGAGGTCTCGCCGAGGGGGCGCGCCGGAGCACGCCCGCGCGGCCGTGCGCCCCGAACGAAACTCGGGCGCACGCCGGGACGAACGGCCCACCGCACGCCGGACGGACCGGACCGGCGGACCTCACCGCGCCCTCAGATCCGGCACGCCTCCACCGCCGCCGCGCGCGGCAGTACGAGCCGGATGAGGGCGGCGACACCCTCGTCGTCGTTGCTCGGCAGCACGATGTCGGCGGCGCGCAGCGTGTCCTCGTGGGCGTTGGCGACGGCGGCGGCGAGCCCGGCCGCGCGCAGCATCGGGATGTCGTTGGGCATGTCGCCCACGGCGGCGGTGCGTTCCAGCGGAAGCCCGCTCCGCTCGGCGAGCGTCCGCAGCGCCTCCCCCTTGTCGACACCGGGAGCGGACATTTCGAGGAAGTCGCCGGTGGATCTCGTGATCACCGCCCGGTCCCCGACGACCGAGGCGATCACGGCGGCGAGTTCGTCCACCAGCAGCATCGGATGGGCGGCGAGGATCTTGACCACCGGGTCCGCGTCCGCCGGTGCGGAGACGCCGTCCAGCGCGACGTGGCGCCAGGTGTTCGGCACCAGTCGCACGAAGGCCGTCTCCAGGCGGAGCCCGGACACGGAGTCGACCCCCAGCGCGACCCCGGGCACCGCGTCACGGACCGTGCGCAGGATGCCCGCCGCGTCACCGGGTCCGAATCCCCGGCAGTCCAGCAGCCGCCCCGACTCGGCGTCCACGGTCACCGCGCCGTTGCTGCACACCACGGGCCCGGTGAGCCCGTGGCGCCGGACCAGGTCCAGGGTGTCGCGGACGGGCCGTCCGGTCACCCCGACCACGGCGATCCCGGCGCGCTCCGCCTCCGCGAGCGTTCCCAGGGTGCGTTCGCGGATGGCGCCGGACGAGTCGAGCAGGGTGCCGTCGAGATCGGTGCAGACGAGCCGCACGATCACGGGCGCACCGCGTCCGTGCCTCGCCGTGCGCTCTGCCGGGATGGAAGGCCGCGCTTCGCCGGGCGCGGGCTGCTGCGAAGTCGCCACGCCGGGGCGGGCGTTCGTGTTCGACATGGCCGGAGGTTAGTGACTACGCGCGTAGACGACAAGGGAACGAGCAGTGAATTCAACAATTTCTCAACACCGGCCGCCCGAGCCGGACCGTGAGCCCTCCGGGCCGCGGCGCGTCGTGCGCCGCGAGGCCGTTCCGGCGCGGAGCCGACGAGCCTTCGTTCCGACGAGCCTTCGGCCCGACGAGCCCCCGCACCACGGAGCTCCGAGCCGGACTGATGCCCCCAGGCCGCGGAGACCTCAGACCCTCACGCCGCCGGCACCAGCGCGCACCGTACGACGAGCTCGTCCATCGAGAGGCCGAGGGCCCGCGCCAGTGCGGCGACCGTGAAGAAGGCCGGCGTGGGAGCGCGTCCGGTCTCGATCTTGCGCAAGGTCTCCGCGGAGATCCCCGCCACGCCCGCGATGTCCGCCATGCTGCGGCCGCCGCGGGCTTCGCGCAGCAGCCGCCCAAGCCGCTCGCCGCGTTCGCGCTCTTCGGGGGTCAGTGGGGTTCGCACCATGACACCATTCTAATACCGGTATAGTAATTGGCATGGTGGAACTGAAGACCGACACGTCGATCGACGAGATGTACGCGGCCGGCCAGGTCGTGGGCAGGGCACTCACCGCGGTGCGCGAGGCCGCCGACGTGGGCATCTCCCTGCTGGAGCTGGACGAGGTGGCGCATCAGGTCCTGCGCGACGCGGGCGCGACGTCGCCCTTCCTCGGCTATCACCCCTCCTTCGCGCCCACGCCCTTCCCCGCGGTCGTCTGCGCCTCGGTGAACGAGGCGATCGTGCACGGCATCCCGACGGGCTACCGGCTGCGCGACGGAGACCTGGTCTCCATCGACTTCGGCGCCGAACTGGGCGGCTGGGTGGGCGACTCGGCGATCAGCTTCATCGTGGGCGCGCCGCGCGCCGCCGACGCGCGGCTCGTGGAGACCGCGGAGCGGGCCCTGGCCGCGGGGATCGAGGCGGCGGTCGTGGGCAACCGCATCGGGGACATCGCGCACGCCGTCGGCACGGTGTGCCGGGCGGCCGGATACGGGATCCCGGACGGGTTCGGCGGCCACGGCATCGGACGCCGGATGCACGAGGACCCGGGCGTCCCGAACGAGGGCCGCCCGGGACGCGGGATGCCGCTGCGGCACGGCATGGTCCTCGCCATCGAGCCGATGCTCATCGGCGGCGGCACGGACGACTACCACGCGGCCCCCGACGGCTGGACGCTGCGCACGAACGACGGCTCCCGTGCGGCGCATGCGGAACACACGGTGGCCATCACGGACTCGGGCCCGCGCATCCTGACGGCCCGCTGACCCCCCGGTCGCCCAAGGCCACGAGGCGGGCCGCCCCGCACCACGGCCACCGCCGTACCGCGGGGCGGAGCACACCCCTGCCCCGCGGTACGGCCGCCGGTGATCCGGCGGCTAGGGCGCGGGCCGTACGACCATGGCCGAGCCTCCGCCCCGGCGGACCTTCTCCGCCGCGGCCAGCCAGGTGCCGTTCGGGAGGCGCTGGACGCCCGTGGCCGCGCCGATCTCCGGGTTCACCTTGAAGGAGTGCCCGATGGCTTCGAGCCCGGCCCGCGACGGGCTGTCGTACAGGCCCGGTTCGAGCTCGGTCTGGGCCGCGTTGCGCTGGCTGGCGCGTGGCGCGGCGATCGCGTCGACCAAGGGGAGACCGCGGTCGACGAACTCGGTCAGCGTCTGCAGCACGGTCGTGATGATGCTCGCGCCACCGGGCGAACCGAGCGCCACGACCGGCCTGCCGTGCCGGTCGAGGACGATGGTCGGCGAGATCGACGAGCGCGGCCGCTTGCCGGGACCCGGCAGATTCGGGTCGTGCACGGCCGGGTTGGCCGGGGCGAAGGAGAAGTCCGTCAGCTCGTTGTTGAGGAGGAAACCGCGTCCCGGGACGGTGATACCGCTGCCGCCGGTCTGTTCGATGGTCAGCGTGTAGGCGACGACGTTGCCCCACTTGTCGGCCACCGTGAGGTGGGTCGTGTTCTCTCCCTCGTACGTCGTCGGGGCGGCCGTCCCGGTGCCGGCGCAGGCGGCGGGACTGTTCGGGTCGCCCGGCGTGAGCGGGCTCGTCAGCACAGCGTCGTCCTTGACGAGGCAGGCCCGGCTGTCCGCGTACTTCTGCGAGAGCAGGCCCTTGGTGGGTACGTCCTCGAAGGCCGGGTCGCCCACCCAGCGGCCCCGGTCCGCGAACGCGATCCGGCTCGCCTCGATGTAGTGGTGCAGGTACTGCGCCTCGCTCGCCTTGGAGAGGTCCGTCCTCTCCAAGATGTTGAGCGCCTCGCCGACGGTGGTGCCGCCGGAGGAGGAGGGGGCGATCGAGTAGACGTCCAGACCGCGGTACGAGGTCCTGGTGGGCGCCTGGCGCTTCGCCCCGTAGGCGGCGAGATCCCTCGGGGACAGCTTTCCGGGCCGGGCGTCGTAGCCGGACGCCGGGTCCACGGGCGGCTTGTTCACGGTGGCGACGATCTCCCGGCCGAGCGTGCCGGTGTACAGGGCTCGTGTGCCCTTCCTGCCCAACTCCTCGTACGTGCGGGCCAGATCGGGGTTCTTGAAGGTCGATCCGACGACCGGCAGCGAGCCTCCGGGCAGGAACAGTCCCGCGGTGTCGGGGAAGTTGCGGAAGCGGGCCTGGTTCAGCTCGGTCTGTGAGCGGAAGGTCGCGTCGACCGTGAACCCGGAGCGGGCGATGCGCTCGGCCGGTTCCAGGACGGTGCCGAGGCGTCTGCTGCCCCATGAGTCCAGGGCCGTCTGCCAGGTGGCGGGCGTGCCCGGTGTGCCCACGCTCAGCCCGCTGGTGACGGCGTCGGCGAAGGCGAGCGGCTTGCCGTTCTCCAGGAACAGCCCGGAGTCGGCGGTCAGGGGCGCCGTCTCGCGTCCGTCGATCGTGTGCACCGTACGGGACTTGGCGTCGTAGTAGACGAAGTAGCCGCCGCCGCCGATGCCGGACGAGTAGGGCTCGGTGACGCCGAGGGCCGCCGCGGTGGCGACAGCCGCGTCGACCGCGTTGCCGCCCTTCCTCAGCACCTCGATGCCCGCGGCGGAGGCGTCCGCGTCGACGCTCGCCACGGCACCTCCGGACCCGACCGCGACGGGCACCTTCGCGGCGGGCGTCCTCGCGGCCGCGCCCGCCGCCGGCGCTCCGGGCGGGGCCGCCGCACCCACTAATGCCGTCGCGGCCGAAACCGCCAGGACCGTCAGATTCCGCACAAGAGGACGTCGCATCAATACCTCCAGTCAACAGCCGTCCGCGCAGCGTAACTTCACGACGGCGACCACGTCAGGCCCCCTCGAACACGGTTCCGTGAGCCCGCTAGCATGCGCGCACATGAATGACGACGTGCGCAACATCGTCCTCGGCCTCCTCGCCACCGGCCTCAGTGCCGCGCTCGGCTGGGTCGCCCGCACCTACCTGTGGAAGCGCAAGCTGCGCCGCAAGCAGGCGTTCTTCGGGCTGCCCGACAACTCCGAGTCGCTCCTCGTGGTGAACCGCGAGGCGGGCGGTCCCGAACTGACGGTGATGCGCCACGACGTGTTCGCACTGCTCGAACTGTCCGCGCTCATCAAGGACTGCGGCGCGCACGCCCAGGTCATCGCGCACGACGCGACCCAGCAGGGTTTCGGCGAGCGCACGGAGTTCTGCGTGGGCGGACCGGCGTCGAACCGGCGCATGGCCGCGCATCTGCAGTCCCTGCTGCCGGGCGTACAGGTCAACGTCGACTCCGGGCGGGGACCCGACCGGGGCGCCTTCCAGATAGGCAGCGAGCGCTACCGGCTGGAGTCGGGCCAGGCCGAGTACGTGATCCTCGCCCGGCTGACCGCGGGCCAGAGCCGTGACGTGAGACCGGTCTTCCTCTTCTGCGGCCAGCGCGCGATCACCAACCAGGCGGCGACCCGCTATCTCGCCCGCAACCACGCGCGCCTCGCCCGCAAGCACGGCGGCAACAGCTTCGTCCTGCTGCTGAAGGTCGTGAACTCCCAGGCGTACGGCCCCGATGTCGTCGAAGTCGTCGCGGACGTCACCCGCGCGGCCCAGGCCCCGCTGCCGACGCCGCCGGCCCTGGACCCGGCGCCGGACCCCGCGTCCGACCCCGGCCAGGACGGGGAGGCCGCGGCGAAGGCGGCCACGCCGCGGGCACGTCGGCGTACGTGACGCCCGGTCCGCGGAGGTGCGGCGCTTTCCGGCCGTTCGTGGCGGCACCCGCCGACGAGGTTTGAACGCATGGAAATGAACACTTCAACAATCGTTACTCGCACGTAACTTACCGACGGGTTACTTCGAGTAAGCCGCCGCGGTTACCGTCGGGTCACCTTGCACTGACCAAGTGAGGAGTGACCCGTTGGGAAACGGTCGCAACCCCCTGCGCACATCCGCCGTCGGCGCCGTCTCCGCGACGCTGATCGCCGCCGCGAGCCTGGGCCTGGCCCCCACCGCCCAGGCCGCCGGCAGCTCGGGAGGTGTCCGCTTCGTCGACATCTCCGGTGACGGCGGCACCATCCTCAAGGCCAACGTCGTCACCCCGGCGGGAGCGGACGGCACCCGCTCCTACCCGCTCATCGTGCTGCCCACGAGCTGGGGCCTGCCCCAGGTCGAGTACCTCGCACAGGCCCAGAAGCTCGCGAACTCCGGTTATGTCGTCGTCGGTTACAACGTCCGCGGCTTCTGGCAGTCGGGCGGCGAGATAGACGTCGCCGGCCCCCGCGACACCGCGGACGTGTCCAAGGTGATCGACTGGGCGCTGGCCAACACCCCGGCCGACGCACGGAAGGTGGGCGTCGCGGGTGTCTCGTACGGCGCCGGGATCAGCCTGCTGGCCGCCGCGCACGACCAGCGCATCAAGGCGGTCGCGGCGC
Source organism: Streptomyces sp. NPDC005070 (assembly GCF_053600395.1). Classification (NCBI taxonomy): domain Bacteria; kingdom Bacillati; phylum Actinomycetota; class Actinomycetes; order Kitasatosporales; family Streptomycetaceae; genus Streptomyces; species Streptomyces sp. NPDC005070. Next base: position 13,324 of record NZ_JBSFZS010000148.1, read on the forward strand.
TGAGCGGCTGGGCGGACCTGACCACGTCCATCTACTCCGGCCGTACCGAACACGTCCAGGCGGCCGCCCTGCTGGACGGCGTCGGGCACATCACGGGCCACCCGAGCGCCGAGACCCAGCAGGTGTTCAAGGACTTCTTCTCCGGGAATCTCGCGAAGGAGCAGAACCTGGTCGACTGGGGGAAGAAACGTTCTCCCGGGACGTACCTGAACCAGCTCGACAAGAACGGCCCCGCCGTCTTCATGGCCAACACCTGGGGCGACACGATCTTCTCGGCCAACCAGTACGCCAAGTTCTACGAGGAACTGTCCGGGCCAAAGCGGCTGGAGTTCCGTCCCGGCGACCACGCCACCGCCGAGATCACCGGTCTGTTCGGGCTGCCCAACGACGTGTGGACCGACACCGCCCGCTGGTTCGACCACTATCTGCAGGGCGAGGACAACGGCATCGACCGCGAGCAGCCGGTGCAGCTCAAGTCCCGCTCCACGGGCGGCTACGAGGGCTACCCGGACTGGAAGTCGGTCGGCGCGACCACGAGGAAGATCGCCCTCGGAGGCACCACCCGCATCCACACGAACGTCGACTCGGGCGCCGACGGCGGGGTCATCTTCCTGTCCAGCATCCTCGACCAGCTCACGCGGATCCCGCCGATGGCCTCGATCCCGCTGCTGCCGCGCTACTGGACGGCGGTGTGGCAGTCGGAGAGGTATGCGAGCGCCCAGCGCGTACGAGGGACCGCCAAACTCCACACCACGGTCACCGGCACCAAGGAGAGCGGCACCTTCATCGCCTACCTCTACGACGTGGGCCCGCTTGGGATCGGCAAGCTGGTCAGCAACGCGCCGTACACCTTCCACGGGCAGACCCCCGGCACGCCGTTCGGTGTCGACCTGGACCTGTTCTCCACGGCCTACGACGTCCCGGCCGGGCATCGTCTCGCCCTGGTCGTCGACACGGTCGACCCGCTGTACATGGAGCACAACCCGTCCGGCGCGCAGCTGACCTTCTCCTCGCCGGAGCACGACCCGTCCTACGTGTCGGTACCCCTGCGCGAGCAGTGATCTCCGGCTGGCGCCGGCCGGGCCTGGCCCTGTGAGCTGCTGCTCCCCCTACGGTCTCGGGGCTGTGGGGGGTACCCCACCCGGCAGCAGCGTCCCTGGTTCGGCCGGAGCCACGTCCACGGCCTCGGTCTCGGGACTGTGCCGCTTTCGCCCGTACGCCCGCGGGGCGGACCGGGAGAGCGGCACACACATCCCGATGCGGATCGGCGAGATCACCGTCATCACGGGGATGAACGGCAAATCGTAGTCGAGGATCGCCGCGATCAGCCTCCCGGGCCCGGGGAAGTCCCCGGCGAGGGGCACGTGCTCGCGTCCCCACCGGGGGACCGGCGGGTTCGGATCCGGATGGCCGTGCCTCACGTGGCAGTTGACGATCTGTTCGACGGGCCGGTGATCACGACCACCTCTCCCTTGCCGTCGGCGAGGTCGTGGTCCTGCGGAACATACGGCTCCCCGAAGTGCGTGGTGACGTCGTACGGGTCGATCAGGGGATCGACGGTCATCCCGGTCCAGCCTGCTGTCGGCCGGGGCGGTCACCGCAAACTATCGACGTGAATCACCACATAACGGACGACACGCGCGTCGGTTCATTAGCCGTATTTGAGGCTGGATGACGAGCGGATCACGGCAGGTGATCACGACACCCCGGGCACCCATGGGGACGGCCGCGCGGGCCCTCCGGTCAGGCCTCCGTGGCCTCGGCGTACATCTGGGACAGCTCGGGGACGCCCTGCACGGCCCAGTCGAGGCCGGCCTCGACGACCGGGATCTCACGCCCCGAGGGGAGCCGGACGGCCGGACTGCCGCCCGGCCACACGTGCCAGGAGGCACCCGGCACCGTGCGCACCACGACGGTGCCGAGATAGAGACCGGCGTCGTTGCCGAGCCAGGGAAGCGCCTCGGGGTCGTCGCGCCACAGCGGCAGGAGCTGGTCGAGCGCCACCAACGAGTCCGGGGTGTCGTCCAGTTCGAGGCCGACGGACGCGGCCTGGGAGCGGAGCAGTTCACACTCCGAGAGCAGTTCGGCCACACCCACGGGGTCGTCCTCGAACGCCTTGGCGAGGGGACGCCCCTGTCGCACCGGATGCCGCTTGAGCAGCTTGTCCAAGAAGGGGATGTTCATGGCCGGCCTCTCCGTGGGGTGCGATCGTCGAAGCTCCGTGTTCCTGGTACGTGAACAAAATGTAGCTCGTGGCATTTCATCATGGAATGAGGCGAATCGTGACGCCTGGAGAAACACCTCGGGTCGTCACGGTTCCCGAGCCGCCCAAGAGGAAGGGTGCCCGCGATCGCGGGGCCGAATGCCTGTCCCCTGTCGCGGGCACCCAGGGGCGCGTCCTAGTGCCGCGACAGGCAACGTTCGCCCCGTCGCGACTCCCGGCACGCTCCCCCAAGCTCTTCGAGCAGGGGGGACCCCCACTCGCCGCACCGG
>NZ_JBSFZS010000149.1:0-15752 GCF_053600395.1 Streptomyces sp. NPDC005070
TTGAAGAACCGGTACAGCGCGTCCGGGCCGCGCAGGCCGACGAAGTCGGGGCGCCGGTGAACGCCCCTCACGTCTGTGTCCTCGGCGACGACGCCGGAAGGCTCAGTGGCCGCCCTGCTCGTCGCGACGACGCTGCCAGCGCTGTTCGATCCGGTCCATCATGGAACGGCGTTGTCGCCCCTGCCGACGAGCGGCGGACGAACCCGGAACGGTCGGCTGCTCACCCGGCTTGGGAGCTTTGCGCCAACCGGTGACGGCGAGCACCGCACAGCCCAGCATGACGAGGAAGCCCACCACGCTCAGCCAGATCTGAACCGCGACCATTCCAGCCATGAGGAGCGCGATACCCACCAGGAAGCCCGCGACCGCCTGGTAGACCCGTCGCCGGGTGTACGTACGCAGCCCGCTTCCCTCAAGCGCTGTCGCGAACTTGGGATCTTCGGCGTACAGCGCTCGCTCCATCTGCTCGAGCATTCGCTGCTCGTGCTCCGAGAGCGGCACGGAGTCCTCCTCATCGTGCAGTCGCCGGGGCGACCGGGGGTCCCCTTCAGGATAGGCAGGGAATCGGCCCCGTGAAACCCGCCCTCTACGCCAATTCACCGACCGGAACCCTTCATGGCGGCCCGATGCGCTGAGGCGTGCATTCCCCAGCGAACGGTCCGTCATGCCGGACGGTCTCCCCCGATCATACGGCGCCGCGCACTCGATCGGGTGGTCTGTGGCGTACTCCATCTGCCGCCAAGCCCCTGATCAGCGGCGCACCACGGGGGCCCCTCAGCCCTCTGTGGCCCCTCGGGCCTCGCCCAGCACATGGAGCTGTGTGGCCACGGAGTGGAACGCGGCGAGCTCGGCCGCCGCCGCCTCCAGCTTGAGCAGAGCCTCCAGGGCTCCCGGCTCGGTATCCACCAGGACGCCCGGCACCAGGTCCGCGAAGACCCGGACACCGTGCACGGCGGCGACGTGCAGACCGGCGCCCGCGACCAGGGAGGTGAGCTGCTCCGCGGTGAACCGGTGCGGAACGGGATCACTCTCGCCCCAGCGTCCGTCCGGGTCGTCGAGCGCGTGCCGGGCCTCCTTGAAGTGCCCGGCGAGGGCCCGGGCCAGCACGGCACCGCCCAGGCCGGCGGCGAGGAGGCTGAGCACGCCCTCGGGGCGCAGCGCGTCCACGACGTTGCGGACGCCCTCGGCCGGGTCGTCCACGTACTCCAGGACGCCGTGGCACAGCACGGCGTCGTAGCGGCCGCGCTCGACCACGTCGAAGAGGCCGTGGGCATCGCCCTGGACGCCCTGCACGCGGTCGGCGACACCGGCCTCGGCGGCACGGCGCTCCAGCGCGAACAGCGCGTTCGGACTGGGGTCGACGACGGTGACCCGGTGACCGAGGCGGGCCACGGGCACGGCGAAGTTGCCGCTGCCGCCGCCCGTGTCGAGTACGTCGAGCGACTCCCGCCCGGCGGCCTTGACCTGACGGTCCAGGGCGTCCTTGAGGACCTCCCAGACGACGGCGGTACGGAGAGAAGCGCGGGGGCGCATCGGGTCCGACACGGCAGTTGACTCCTCGGCGCGGCACCGCCTGATGAACGGCGGGGCGAAGTTCGGGCCTCCCGGCGGGGAGGCAGCAGGCGTCTCCACCCTATTGCCTCCGCCACCGTGGCCGGTCCTCCGTCTCACGCGCGCCGGATCACGCGAGGAGCGCGCGCGGAGGATCGCCCCGCGGTCCGCCCGAAGTCCCCATCGGTCCGCCCGAAGTCCCCGCCGGTCAACCCGCGTCCGGCACCTCCCTGTCCACCCTGCCCGCGCCGCCCACCCCGCCCAGCCGGTCCCGGTCCGGGTTCTGGTCTCCGTCCTGGCGGGGCTGGGGCAGCACGGGCTGCAGCGCCAGCATCCGCTCGACCAGGCGCAGGAACATGTGGACGTCGCGTATCAGGTCGTCGGCGTCGCGGGTGCTGGCCGCACCCTGGATGCCGGCCTCCGCGCGGGCACGACGGGTGGCACCGGAGGCGAACAGCGCGCTCCACTCGGTCAGTTCGGGAGCGATCTCCGGGAGGACTTCCCAGGCGCTGCGGATCCGGGCTCTGCGCCGGGACGCGGGCTCCGGGTGGACCCGGACGGCGAGGACGGCGGCGGCGGTGCGCAGCGCGGCCAAGTGGGCCGTCGCGTAACGCTCGTTGGACGTCTCCAGGGCCGTCGCCTCGTCAAGTCCGGCGCGGGCCTGGGAGAGCAGGTCGAGGGCGGCGGGCGGGGCCGTGGCCCGGCGGAGCACGGGGTGCACGTCCCCCGCCGGTCCGGTCAGTGAGGGGGCAGGGCCGGTGGCGCGGCGCCGACGGGCGGCGGCTGCGGAAGAGCTGGCCATGACGAACCTCCTGTCGTCGTGTGACGGCACTGTGGCCGTATGTGCCCATCGTGCGGTATGCCACTGACAATCCGTTCCGACCTGCGATTTTGCTTCGATCGACAGTTCGGGTTAGTTTTTGCACTGACCAGTCAGTTTAAAAGTGGTTCGTATGTGTTCCAGAGGATGGGGGAGCTGTGGACGGTCCGTACGGACTGCGTGTCACGGCCGAGGACTTCGGACTCGAAGGACCCCGCGGATGGGTATTCCGCGGGGTCCGTCTCGACGCGGAGCCAGGATCGCTCGTCGCGATCGAGGGGCTGTCGGGCTCCGGCCGCACCTGCCTGCTGCTCGCCCTCACGGGGCGGATGAAGGCCACCGAGGGGACGGCGGCCGTGGGTCCGTCGAAGCTGCCGAAGCAGATGGCCGCGGTGCGCCGGACCAGCGCGCTCGCGCACGTGCCCGGTGTCACGGACCTCGACCCCGCGCTGACCGTCGGGGAGCACCTGAGGGAACGGGCCCTGCTGCAGCGGCGGTTCGGGGGTTCGCTGCGCGCCCTGCTGCGGCCTCGCGGCGAGCGGGTGAGTGGGACCGAGGCGCGGATCGGTGCCGCGCTGGCCGCCGCCGGGCTCGACCCGGACACATTGCCCAAGGGCACGAGGACCGCCGTGCGCGATCTGGAACGGCTCGAGACACTGCGGCTGTCGCTCGCGCTGGCCCTGATCGGCCGCCCCCGGCTGCTCGGCGTCGACGACACCGACCTCAAGCTCTCGGACGCCGAACGGTCCGAGGCCTGGGCCCTGTTGACGTCTCTCGCCGAGTCCGGCACGACGGTCGTCGCGGTGTGCAGCGAGGCTCCCGAGGGCGCCGTCGTCGTGTCCACCGCACCGGCCGCCACGACGAAGACCACCGCCGAGGAGAACCCGGACGCCGGCACCGCCACCCCCACGGACGCCGTCTCCGAGACCGCCTCCGACACAGGCGCGGACGCGGACACGGACACGGACAGCGACAGCGACAGCGACAGCCCGAACCGCGACAAGGAGACGGCCGATGCGATCGCCTGAACTGGCCTTTCTCGAACTCCGCCGCTTCGGCCGGGGCAAGCTTCCGCGTGCCGCCCTGGTCGCGCTCCTGCTGCTGCCCCTGCTGTACGGCGCCCTGTACCTGTGGTCGTTCTGGGACCCGTACGGCCGTCTCGACCGCATCCCCGTGGCGCTGGTGAACGACGACGAGGGAGCGAGGGCCGACGGCCGCCGGGTCAGCGTCGGGGACACCATCACCGAGGGCCTGCGCGACAGCGACACCTTCGAGTGGCACGAGGTGAGCTCGGCCGAGGCCCGCCGGGGCGTGGAGGACGGCACGTACTACCTGTCGCTGACCATGCCGGGCGACTTCAGCAGGAGGATCGCGTCCAGCTCCGGGACCTCTCCCGAGACGAGCGCGCTCCAGGTGCGGACCAACGACGCGAACAACTACATCGTCGGGCAGATCTCCCGCACGGTGTTCAGCGAGGTCCGGACGGCCGCCTCCACGAAGGCCTCGCGTTCGTTCCTCGACAAGATCTTCATCTCGTTCTCGGACATCCACGGGAAGACCGTCAAGGCGGCCGACGGCGCCGACCGGCTCAGCAGCGGCATCGGCAGGGCGAAGCAGGGATCCAAGGATCTCGCGGACGGTCTGGAGGAGGCCAAGAAGGGCAGCGGGAAGCTCTCCGGGGGCCTCAGGAAACTCACCACCGGCGCGGGCGATCTGGAGGACGGTTCGCAGCAGGTCGCGGACGGCACCCGGGCACTGGCCGACAAGGTCGACGGGGTCGCGGACAAGGTGGGCCCCTTCCTGGAGGACAACGAGAAGTCGATCGGCGACACGGCCGAGCTGGTCGCCGACTCCGCCGCGGGGATCCGGCACAACCTCGGCACCCTGGTGAAGACAGCCCCGGCCGCGGCCAAGGGCGCGCGCACCGCCTCCGAGGCCCTGAACTCCGTCCACCACGCGCGGTGCGAGGCCCTGCCGGTCCCCGACCCGGCGTGTCCCGAGCTGACGAAGGCCACGGAGGCCGCCGCGGACGTCGTCGCGGTCGCCGAGGACGTCAACACGCTGATCGACGACCAGGACGGCGACCTTGTCGAGCTCGACAAGAACCTGGCCACCCTGGAGAAGCAGGCCCGCGCCCTCGCCGGCCGCGCCCCGCATCTCTCCGAGGACCTCGACGACGCCGTCTCCAAGATCGACAAGCTGAACGAGGGCGCCACCGCGGTCGCCCGGGGCGCGAAGCGGCTGCACTCCGGTCTCGGCACCGCGAAGAACGGCGCGGCGACCCTCGACAAGGGGGTCGGCCGGCTGAAGACCGGCGCGGGCGACCTCGACGGCGGCCTGTACAAGCTCGTCGGCGGCTCCGGGAAGCTGGCGGGCGGTCTGCACGACGGCGCCGAGCGGATCCCCGACTACGACAAGCCCGACCGCGACCTGCGCACCGAGGTCATGGCCGACCCGGTGCGCATGGCCTCCCGGGATCTGCACAAGGCGCCCAACTACGGCACCGGTTTCGCTCCCTACTTCATCCCGCTGTCCCTGTGGGTCGGCGCGATGGTGGCGTACATGCTGATCCAGCCGCTGAACCGGCGCGCGCTCGCCGCGGGCGCCTCGGCGTGGCGCATCGCGCTGGCGGGCTGGCTGCCGGTCGCCGTCGTCGGCGTCCTGCAGACGGCCGCCCTGATGGCGGTGCTGCACTGGGCGATCGGCCTCCAGATGGCACGGGCGGCGGGAACGGTCGGCTTCCTGTTCCTCGTGACGGCCTGCTTCGCGGCGATCGTGCAGTGGCTGAACGCCCGCTTCGGAGCCGCCGGCCGGATCCTCGTCCTGGCCTTCCTGATGCTCCAGCTCACCTCGGCGGGCGGCACGTACCCCGTCCAGACCAGTCCGGCCTTCTTCAACGCGATCCACCCCTTCCTGCCGATGAGTTACGTCGTCGAGGCGCTCCGCAGGCTCATCACCGGAGGCGGCCTGGAGCCCGTACGGACCGCGTGCGCCGTACTGACCGCCTTCACGGTGGGCGCGCTCGCGCTCACCGCCCTCACGGCGCGCCGCAAACAGGTGTGGACCCTCGACCGGCTGCATCCGGAGCTGAGCCTGTGACCACGCGCGCGGGTGCTCCTGTGACAATCGGAGCCATGGAAAGCAGCAGCACCACGGCGGGCGGCGGCAGCCGCCGCGAGGCGACCCGGCAGAAGCTCTACGAGGCGGCCGTGACCCTGATCGCCGAACAGGGCTTCTCGGCCACCACGGTGGACGAGATCGCCGAGCGGGCCGGAGTCGCGAAGGGCACGGTCTACTACAACTTCGCGAGCAAGTCGGTCCTCTTCGAAGAGCTGCTGCGCCATGGCGTCGGGCTTCTCACCGCGTCGCTGCGGGAAGCGGCGGAGAAGACCGACCGGGACGGCGGCAGCAAGGTCGACGCTCTGGACGCGATGATCCGGGCCGGGCTCGTGTTCATCAACCGCTATCCGGCGTTCACCCAGCTCTACGTGGCGGAGCTCTGGCGCACCAACCGCGCCTGGCAGTCCACCCTGATGGTGGTGCGGCAGCAGGCGGTGGCGGTCGTCGAGGGCGTCCTGCGCGACGGGGTGGCGGGCGGGGAGCTCAGCGACGAGATCGACATTCCGCTGACGGCGGCGGCGCTGGTCGGGATGGTCCTGGTGGCCGCCCTGGACTGGCAGGCCTTCCAGCCGGAGCGCTCCCTGGATGACGTCCACGCGGCACTGTCCCGGCTCCTCCAGGGGCGCGTGAGCGGCCACCGCTGAGCCGGGGCGACGGGACCGGCACCGCTGAACCGGGGCAACGGGACCGGCACCGCTGAACCGGGGCAACGGGACCGGCACCGGAAGACCGGTGGCCGGCCCGTGGCCGGAGCATCAGACGCCCTGACGTACGAGAGCGCCGGTCCGGTCGGCCGCGTCCCCCGCGGGCCGTCCGTACCGGCGCCTCGTCGTGCTCCCCCGTACCCCCGTCGGGCCCCCGTTCGGTCGTCCCCCGGGTTCCCCCCTGTCTCACTCCCGCCGAGCGGATCGGCGGAAGGAGCGGCCAAGGGCGCGAGTTCCGTTCCGCCGCCCCGTGTCGGCGGTGCCGGAGCCGCGCCCCTTTCCGTGCCTCCACTCTCCCGTTCGCGCAGGTCGGACCCATCCGTACGCCTACTCATCTCACCCAGTAGGTACGGATACTCAGGCATACGTGCTCAGACCCAGGACACCCCGGTCCTCCGCTGGTTACGATCCCCTCCGTGTCCGTACTCCCCCTGGTCTTCACCAGCGGCTGGGCCAGCGGCGTCAACGCGTACGCGGTCGTGCTGCTCCTCGGCATATTCGGCGCCACCGGCCTGAGCGACGACGTCCCACAGTCCCTGCAACGCCCTGAGATCCTGGTCACAGTCGGGGTCCTCTTCCTCTGCGAGGCGGTCGCCGACAAGATCCCGTACGTCGACTCGGTGTGGGACTCCGTCCACACCGTGATCCGGCCCGCGGCGGGTGCCTGGGTCGGGGCGATGCTCGCCGGACAGAGCGGCTCGGTCTCGGATCTGACGGCGGCCGTGCTCGGCGGTTCGACCGCCCTGGCGAGCCACGCGGTCAAGGCCGGAACCCGGATGGCGGTCAACACCTCGCCGGAGCCCTTCAGCAACTTCGTGCTGAGCACCGCCGAGGATCTCGGGGTCGCGGGGCTCATCACTCTGGCGATCTTCCATCCCTGGGCGGCGGCCACCGTCGCCGGCGGCCTGCTGTTCACCGGGCTCGCGGTGCTCTGCTTCCTCGTCTCGCGGATCAGACGGTTCCTGCGCCGCCGGGCGCAGCGCCGTCAGGAGCGGCGGACGGCCTCGGCGGTGGGACCGCCGCCCGGCGGGGCGCCGTGGGCGGGCCGCGACTGACGGGACTGTCGGCGGCGGCCGATAAAGTCGCGGGCATGGGACGGATTGCGGTGATCGGCGCCGGGATGGGCGCGATGGCGGCCGCCGCCCGGCTGGCCGTCGCGGGCCACCGGGTGGTGGTGTACGAGCGGACGGAGACGTACGGCGGCGCGGTGCGCCGCTTCGAGCGCGACGGCTTCGCCTTCGACACGGGCCCGGCGCTGCTTCCGCTGCCCGCGGTCTACCGCGACCTGTTCGTCAAGACAGGAAAACGGCCCCTGGAGGAGTGCGTCGAGCTGGTGCAGGTCGATCCGTCGGCCGGCCACGTGTTCGCCGACGGCACCCGGGTGACGCTGCCGAACGCCTCGCGCGCGGGTGTGCTCGCCGCGCTGGACGAAGCGCTCGGCGACGGCGCGGGCACCCGGTGGGGGGACTTCCTGGTGCGGGCCCGGGAGGCGTGGGACCGCTCGCGCCGGCCGCTCCTGGAGGAGCCGCTGTGGCCCAACTGGACGGTGCTGGCCGAACGCGAACCGTACCCCTCGGCGCCGCACAAGAAGCTGCTGCGCACCCGCAGGGCCACGACCCTCGCCGAGGTCGCCGCCTGGGAGCTGCGCGACACCCGCCTGGCGGCCCTCCTGGAGAGCCACGCCCTGGCGTACGGGCTCGACCCGCGCGCGGCCCCGGCGAGCGCCGCCGTGCTGCCGTACATGGACCACGCCTTCGGCACCTGGTACGTGCGCGGCGGCATCCGGGAGCTGGCGCGCGCGGTGTACGAGCGGTGTCTGGAGCGCAAGGTCGAGTTCAGCTTCGGCACCCCCGTCGAACGGATCGTCGAGAAGGACGGCCGAGTCGTCGGTGTGGAGCTGTCCCGGGACCGCTCGGCGGCTTCCGGCGCCGGGGGCGGCCCGGAGCCGTCCGGGAACGGGTCCGGGTCCGGGGAACTCTTCGAGCCGGCGGATTTCGTGGTCGCGGGCGTGGCGCCGGACGCCCTGGACGGCCTCGTCGCCGGGCCGGCGCTGCGGGGCGGTGACGAGGTACCGCCCCGGCCCGCCGCGGCCAGCAGGCTGACGGTGCTGCTCGCGCTGCGCGGTGGACGGCCCGCCGGGACGGCGCACCGCGCGGTGGTCCACTCGGCGGACCGCGACGGCGAGCTCGCCCGGCTCTTCGGGGAACGCCCGGGGGTGCCCGCCGCGCCGACCGTCGTGGTGACCCGTCCGGACGATCCCGCGCTCGTCCCGGACGCGGAGCACGAGGCGGTCACGCTGACCGTCACGGTCCCGTCCGGCGCCCAGGTGTCGCAGGAGGACGTGGAGCGGGTTCTCGACGCCGCCGAGCGGGCCCTGCCGGGTCTGCGCGACCGGCTCCTGTGGCACGAGGTCCGCACCCCGGCCGACATCGCGGAGGCGACCGGTGCGGAGGGCGGCGGGGTTCCGGCGCCGGCGCTCGCCGCGGCGCACGGCCGGCTGCTGCACCCGTCGAACACGACGCGGATCCGGGGACTCTTCGCGGCCGGGGGCTGGGCGCATCCCGGCGGCGGTCTGCCGCACGCCGGCATGTCGGGCGCTCTGGTGACCGGACTGATCGTGGAAGGGCCGGACTTCCAGGGCTCGCAGTGAACGGTCCGGCGGGCGGCGGCGCGGGAAGACCCTCAGCCGCTGTCCTGCCGGTCAGTAGCGGTACTGCTCGTCGTACCCGGCGTTGCCGTTGCCCTGGTAGGGGTACTGCTGCTGCTCGGGCGGGAGTTCGCCGCCGTACTCGTCGGTGCGCTGCTGCGGCACCCAGACTCCGCCGGCCGGGGTCTCGCCGCCGTACGTGCCGGTGGCGTACTGGTCCTGGCCGTAGTTCTGCTGCTGCGCGTAACCCTGGTCGCCGCCGTTGTAGGCGCTCTGGTCGTACGTGCCGTTCTGGTAGGTCTGCTGACCGGTGTACGGGTCCGTGTAGCCGGCGTACTGCTGCTGGCCGTAGCCGTACTGCTGCTGCTGCTGGTCGTAGCCCGTGTAGCCGTCGTACGCGTAGGCCTGCTGGTTCTGGCCCGTCGCATAGGCCTGCTGGTTCTCGCCCGTCGCGTAGGCCTGCTGGTTCTGACCGGTGGAGTAGGCCTGCTGGTCCTGGGACGGGGACGCCCCGGCGTAGGACTGGTCGGTGGCGGCGGCGTACGCGCCGGAATCGTAGACCCCGTAGGAGCCGGTGTCCTCGGGCAGCGGCTGCGGCTCGTACACCGAGGTCGTCTCGGCGGCCGCGGGCTCGGCCGGCTCCGGGGGCGCGAACCGGTCGGACGGGGCGGGCGTGAAGACGTCGTCCTCGTCGGCGTACTGGTCCTCGCGCCGGTAGGCGGCCGCCTCGACCTCGTCGACGTCGGCGTTCCCCTCCGCCTCGTCCGCGTCCTCCGGCTCGCCGCGGCGGCGCTTGCTGAGCTTGCCGGGCTTGTCCTCGACACCGGGGCCCTTGATGGCCCAGCCCTGCGCGAAGCCCTGGCGGAACGACAGCGTCACATAGGTCTGGCCGACCGTGAAGGCGGCCGCGCCCAGGCCGATGACGACGACCGAGTGCATCAGGACGCCGAGGACCACACCGAGGAAGCCGACGAAGGCGAGCAGGCGGAAGCGCAGTCGCGCCTTGTACTGCAGCAGCACCTCGCCGAGCAGCCACAGCGCGACAATGCCGAATGCCAGATAGAGGACCGTCAAGCCCATGTACGCCCCTCTCCCAGTGGCCGCTACGCAGTGTGTCGTACGCGGGTGCGACCGGTCTAGGCCTGCTGCGGGTGATGCAGGCCCAGATTCTCGTAGATTTCCAGCGTCGCGGTGGAGTTGTTGAGCGTGATGAAGTGCAGTCCGGGGACACCCTCGGTCAGCAGCCTCGCACAGAACTCCGTCGCGAACTCGATCCCAATGGAGCGTACAGCCGCCGGATCGTCTTTGACTGTGAGGATCCGCTCTTTCAGGACCTCCGGGAACGAAGCATTCGAGAGTTTGGGCAGCCGTTCCAACATCTTCACACTTGTCACGGGCATGACTTCCGGGATGACCGGCGTCGCGCAGCCCGCCGCGTCGACGCGGTCACGCAGGCGGAGGTAGGACTCCGGCTGGAAGAACATCTGTGTGATCGCGTAGTCGGCGCCGGCGCGGCACTTGTCGACGAAGTGGGAGACGTCCAGATCCCACTCCCTGGACCGGGGGTGCATCTCCGGGAAGGCCGCGACACCGACGCAGAAGTCTCCGGATTCCTTGATGAGGCGCACCAGTTCGGCCGCGTAGGTCAGACCCTGGGGGTGGGGGACCCACTCGCCCATGGGGTCCCCGGGCGGGTCGCCGCGCACGGCGAGCATGTTGCGGATGCCCGCGTCCGCGTACTGCCCGATGATGTTGCGCAGCTCCGCGATCGAGTGATTGACCGCGGTGAGGTGCGCGACCGGGGTGAGGGTCGTGTCGAGGACGATCTGCTCGGTCTCCTTGACCGTGCCGGCCCGCGTGGTGCCGCCGGCTCCATACGTCACGGAGACGAAGTCCGGGGCCACGGCCTCGACCCGCCGCAGGGCGTTCCACAGGTTCCGCTCGCCCTTGGGGGTCTTCGGCGCCGAGAACTCGAAGGAAAAGGTCTGTTTGCCGGTCGCGAGCATGTCGCGCACGGTGCGTGCGCGATCAGTCCTGGTGGAAGCAGATCCGAGGGCCATACCCGCAGGTTAGCCAGAGGGCGTCGGTCACCCAACCGAACCGCTGACTTTTGTCCGATCTGTCGATTTCTTGTCCACCCCTCGGACAGCGGCCCAGCCGGACCCTCGGACAGCGGCCCCGCCGGACCCCGGACAGGCGGCCCCGCCGGAAACCTCCGCTGCCGCCGGGCCTCAGACCTCCCGCAGCCGCTTCGCGAACTCGGCCGCCGCCGCGCCCGGGTCGTCCGCCTCGGTGATTGCCCGTACGACGACGACACGGCGGGCGCCGGCTTCGAGCACCTCGTCGAGCCGGCCGAGGTCGATGCCGCCGATCGCGAACCAGGGACGGTCGGCGCCGAGCGCCGCCGTGCCGCGGACCAGGCCGAGGCCGGGTGCGTGGCGGCCGGGTTTGGTGGGGGTGGGCCAGCAGGGGCCGGTGCAGAAGTAGTCCACGCCCTCCTGGACGGCGGCGGCAGCGGCCTCGGTCTCGGAGTGCGTGGAACGGCCGATGAGCACCTCGTCGCCGAGGATCGCGCGGGCCGCGGGAACCGGGAGGTCGCCCTGGCCGAGGTGCAGGACGTCGGCGCGGGCCGCGTGCGCCACGTCCGCCCGGTCGTTGACCGCGAGGAGCTTGCCGTGCCGGGCGCAGGCGTCCGCGAACACCTTCAGGTGCTCCAGCTCCTCCCCCGCCTCCATGCCCTTGTCGCGGAGCTGCACGATGTCCACGCCACCCGCCAGGACCGCGTCGAGGAATTCGGCGAGGTCGCCCTGGCGTCTGCGGGCGTCGGTGCACAGATAGACGCGGGCGTCGGTGAGGCGGCCCCGTGCGGTCATAACGGCGTTCTCGGGCATGCGGGGTCCCCCGTTGTCGGTGCGCGGGGAGCGCGGCGGCCGGGAGGGTCCCGCCGCCGTGCTCCCCGTGCCGGACGGTCTCGATCAGGTCAGACGGCGAGCGCCTGGGCGCGACGCTTCACCTCCGTGCCGCGATTCTCGCTCAGGGCCTGCGCGGGGGTGCCGGGCAGGGTCGGGTCGGGGGTGAAGAGCCATTCGAGGGCCTCTTCGTCGGAGAAGCCGTCGTCCCTCAGGAGCGTCAGGGTGCCTGCCAGGCCCTTGACGACCTTCAGCTCGGCCACGTCGATGAAGTCGGCGGGGACGTGCAGCGCGCGGTTCTCACCACGGCGTACGGCGATGAGCTGGCCCTCCTTGACCAGCTGCCGGACGCGCGTCACCTCGACGCCGAGCTGCTCGGCGATGTCGGGGAGGGTGAGCCAGGCGGGGACGAGAGCATCGGTCTTTGCGTCAATCTCGGTCACGGGACAAGCCTGCCATCCCGGACCGACAGCCGGAAGCCGAGGGCGTCCGCCCCGGGGTGACGGGATCAGGCCGTGGCGCCCTTCAGCGGCCTCGACGGGTTCGCGAGCAGCACCGGATCCATCGTGGCGCCCGCCTCGATCAGCCGGCGGCCCTGGGCGAGATCCCTCGGGCGGCCCACCGCCAGGAGGGCGACGAGCCGCGTCTCGCGGAGCCAGCACACCGACCAGGAGGCGCCCGAGGGGTCGCCCCGCCACACCAGGGTGTCGGCGGGCATGTGGTGGCCGACGTACTGCACGAAACGGCCGAACTGCTCGGACCAGAAGTACGGCACGGGGTCGTAGGCGGCGGGCGTCTCTCCGACGATGTTCAGGGCGACCGTGCGCGGGCCCTGGAGGGCGTTGTCCCAGTGGTGGACGAGGAGGCGTTCCTCGTAGCGGCCGGACGGGAAGGAGGCGCAGTCGCCGACCGCGTAGACGTCCGGCAGGGAGGTGCGCAGATGGTCGTCGGCGACGATCTCGCGTTCGGCGCCGAGTTCGATGCCCGAGCCGGCGATCCAGGCGGTGGCGGGCCGCGCGCCGATCCCGACCACGACGGCGTCCGCGGGCACCCGGGAGCCGTCGTCCAGGATCACCGCGCCGGGTTCGACGCGCTCCACGCGCGCGCCGGTGCGCAGCGAGGCCCCGCTGTCCGCGTACCAGGCGGCCATCGGGGCGGCCACCTCGGGCGGCAGCGCCCCGGCGAGCGGCCGGTCGGCGGCTTCGACGACGGTGACCGCGCAGCCCGCCTCGCGCGCCGCCGTGGCGAACTCGGCGCCGATCCAGCCCGCTCCGACCACCACGATGTCGTGCTGCCGGGCGAGGACGGGACGCAGCCGGTCGGCGTCGTCCAGGGTGCGCAGCAGATGCACGCCGGGCACGCCCTCGGCGCCGGGGAGCCGGATCGGTTCGGCGCCGGTCGCGACGACCAGGACGTCGTACGGGACGGATCCCGCGTCCGTGTCCAGTTCGTGGTCACCCGGGCGCACGCCGAGCGCCTCGCTGCCCAGCCGGAGGTCGATGTCCAGGGCCTCGAAGTCGATGTCGAATGCGGAGCCCTCGGCCTTGCCGAGCAGGACGGCCTTGGACAGCGGCGGCCGGTCGTAGGGCTGATGCGGCTCCGCGCCGATCAGCGTGACGGTGCCCGTGAAGCCCTGTTCGCGCAGGGCGACCGCGGTCTGCACCCCGGCCATGCCCGCGCCCACCACGACGACCCGCCGTGCCGTGGGCCTGCGCGACGGGGACTGTGCCTGCGTCTGATCGCTCACCTGATCACCATAGACACGTGACAGGTATCGCTTACCTGCAACTGGGGTACGCAGCGCCCCTGTAACCAGGGATGAAGCGCTCGTCGTCTGTCGTTGCTTGTCGTGGTTGGCCACCCTCGGACGGCCCACAGACGGCCCAGCCTCGGCCTCGAAGAGCCGCCCGAGCTGCGGGTTCCCAGAGTTGGCGCCGTGCGGCCATGCTGCCCGCTCCGCACCCCGATTCCCCCTGAGTTCCCGCCCGTTATGGCACGAGAGTGGGCCTACTTGAAGTCTGCGCCGTCTCCCCCGATGAGGCTGGCGCCTCCCTCCCCCAGTCCGAGATAGCTCTGGCGATCAGGGAGCCGCTGATCCAGGGCCAGACCCGGGGGTCGATGTTGTGCTCACGGTCGCCGGACTTTCAGAAAGCCTTCTTACTACATCCTCCACGCTCACAGATTTGCGCATGCCCCACAGCGCTTTAATCAAGAAGAAAAGGGAGATTACTCCAGAAATTATGAAAACTGCCTTCCAGGCGTCTGCACTAACTCCAAGAACCTTCTTGAAGTCAGACGTGAGAAGACTGAATCCAATCGACACGAGAACACCAAATGGGGCAACCCAAGCGTCTTTCTTTCGCATGTTCCCCAAAGCGTCATGCAGGCAGAGGCTTGCCTTGTCTTTCGTTACAATGATCACCTCTTGCTGGGTGTTCATGTAAACGTGGGTGGTCGGCACGCTCACTTGCACGCCGGCCTGAGGAGTGATAACTGGCTGGTGCGTCGGGTTCACGCTGCTTGGGGTAACCACGCTACGCCTCCTGCGCGCCGCTGTCCTGGCTGCCGGGCGGGAGTAGCCCAAGCACGCCAGCAGCATGCTCAGAGACGAATCCGCAGCGATTGCAGATGAGGGCGATTGTGGGGATCGCGGGTCCCCCTAGCACGACACCTGCGATTTGCCCTTGGATGGGGCGCATGAAATACCCGTCTACAAGCGTCCATTGCGCATTGGTGCAGCGCGGACAACTTGCCGCCACTCGCTTTTCATCGAGTCGCCGAGCAATATCGTTTCGCTGCTCCTGGCTGAAGGCCATGACCCCTCTGGCTCCCTAGTAACGATCTGTGCTGCGGAGCATACCGTCAGATCACTTGCCCCAAAGTGGCTGACTGAAGTCGTGGACCCGACCGCCCCAACCACGAAGGGTTCCGACCTCACGCCGCCGGCCAACCCACCCCAGGGCGTGCGTCGGCGCAGCCCGCGCGGAAGCGGGCCGAAGGCAGGGACGTCGCGCGGAGCGGAGCTGGGAGCGCGCCCGGCCGAGCGGAGCCGGGACTTGTAACGCCGGTCTACGTGAAGGGCCGTCCCCCGCCTTCCGCCTTGTCGCTTGTCGCTTGTCTTGTCGCTTGTCGGCTCGCAGGTCAGAACCTGTTTCAATCCTGGGCAGTACGGCCCCGCCCTTCGCACGACAAGCGACAAGCGACAAGCGACAAGCACGTCGGCGACCCGCCCCGTGACGTGGGGTGCGCCAGGCGAAGAGCAAGAAGGACCGCCCTACGGGCGGGCGTTCATCGGGCGCCCACTCGCCGTGGGAGCTCCCTTGCGCGGGCGCCTACTGGGTAGTGGGTAGTGGGGCCCCACTAGAAACACCCCAGTAGAGGCCTCTGAGTACGCTCCTGGGGCGTCCTACTGGGTAGTGGGGTGTGCCCCCCGCTACCCAGTAGCGCCAGGCCCGCTCCCTGGAAGGCATCCAGAGCCGCCACGCTCCCTATACAAGCAAGAGGAGCACCCCGCCCGTCGGGTGCTCCTCTTGCTCGTGGGCCGGACGGCAATCCAGGAAGCACGACGGACCTGCCCCCCGCCTGGAATGCCTTCCTGAGCGCCTTCCAAGGGGCAGACGGCAGGCTTGGGCGAGGGTCGTTGGGCCCGTTCCGTTCCGTGCGACTCACCAGGCTCTTCAGGAGGGGGCGGCCGCGCGCACCACCACCTCCTGAAGAGCCGTCCTTGACTCCCCTCCTAGAGAGTTGAGGAAGATAGCGTCCGCAGTGTCCGTCGAGCATCGGCCACCACCTCCGACCTGCACTTTCTGTGCGGACGCTAAACAAAATGTTTAGCGTCCGCTAGCGTCCACAGTGTCCGGTAGCCAAGAGTCACTAAGAGCGTCTTTCCGCAGCTCACGGCCGCTCTTAGACATCGTTTCTTTTGGCGTTGAGGGTCGTTGGTCGGTTCATGGAAGATCTGATTGTGCGGCTGGTGCCGGACGAGATGTGGGAGTTGTTCC
>NZ_JBSFZS010000150.1:0-15726 GCF_053600395.1 Streptomyces sp. NPDC005070
ATGCCCGTCGCCACCGACGCCCACCCCTCACCCAACGGCGACGGGCTGATGCACCGGCACGGCCCCGACCCACCCACCGGAGCTGAACCCGAACCGCGAGCGAACCATGGTGGACTGACCCCCATGACCACGCAGACGGATGCGCCGCACCACCCGGAGTCACGAGGCCTGCGGCTCGTGCCCGCGCTGGTCTCTCTGACCGTGGTCAGCGGCCTCATCGACGCCGTGAGCTACCTCGGCCTGGGCCACGTCTTCACGGCGAACATGACCGGCAACGTCGTGGTCCTCGGCTTCGCCGCCGCCGGCGCCCCCGGCTTCTCCGTACCCCACACCCTCACCTCGCTGTGCTGCTTCCTGGCCGGCGCCGCAGCAGGCGGACGAACCACCGTGCGCCTGAGCGACGGCCCCCGCCGCACCTGGGCCCGCGCCGTCTTCGCCGCCGAGGCCGTCCTGACGGCCGCCTGCGCGGTGGTCGCCTTCGCCGCCCCGCACGCCACCGCCACGACCTACACCGTGATCGCCGTGACGGCCTTCGCGATGGGCCTGCGCAACGCGACGGTACGCAGGCTCGGCATCGCCGACCTGACGACGACCGTCCTGACGATGACCCTGACGGGCCTGGCCGCAGACAGCCGCGCCGGCGGCGGCGCGGGCCACCACTCCCCGCGCCGGACGGCTTCCGTCCTGGCGATGGCGGCGGGCGCCCTGCTCGGCGCGTGGCTGGTCCTGCACCACGGCCTCGCGCTTCCCCTCCTGATCGCCGCACTCGTACCGGCGGCCCTGGCGGCGACGGTCTCCGGCCGGGAGTGACCCCCGGCCCGAGCCCCACCTGACAGCACCTACAGCCGCTGAATGATCGTCCCCGTCGCGAGCCCCCCACCCGCACACATCGTGATCAACGCGAACTCCTTGTCCGCACGCTCCAGTTCATGCAGCGCCGTGGTGATGAGCCGCGCCCCCGTGGCCCCCACCGGATGCCCGAGCGCGATCCCGCCCCCGTTCACGTTCACCTTCTCCAGGTCCTGCCCGAAGACCTGCGCCCAGCTCAGCACCACGGACGCGAACGCCTCGTTGATCTCGACGAGGTCGATGTCCTTCAGCGACATCCCGGCCTTGCCGAGCACCGCCCGGGTGGCGTCGATCGGCCCGTCCAGGTGGAAGTGCGGGTCCGAACCCACCAGCGCCTGGGCCACGATCCGCGCCCGCGGCCGCAGCTTCAGCGCCCGCGCCATCCGCTTGGACGCCCACAGGATGGCCGCCGAACCGTCAGAGATCTGGGAGGAGTTGCCGGCCGTGTGAACGGCCGTCGGCATCACCGGCTTCAGCTTCGCCAGCGCCTCCATGGACGTGTCGCGCAGCCCCTCGTCCCGGTCGACGAGCCGCCACATGCCCTGCCCGGCCCGCTGTTCGTCCTCGGTGGTCGGCACCTGCACGGCGAACGTCTCGCGCTTGAAGCGTTCCTCGGCCCAGGCGACGGCGGCCCGTTCCTGCGAGATGAGCCCGAGGGAGTCGACGTTCTCACGGGTCAGTCCGCGATGGCGCGCGATCCGTTCGGCCGCCTCGAACTGGTTCGGCAGATCGACGTTCCACTCGTCGGGGAACGGCTTGCCGGGCCCGTGCTTGGACCCCGAGCCCAGCGGCACCCGCGACATCGCCTCGACACCGCAACTGATCCCGACGTCGATGACACCCGCGGCGATCATGTTGGCGACCATGTGGGAGGCCTGCTGCGAGGAGCCGCACTGGCAGTCGACGGTCGTCGCGGCCGTCTCGTAGGGCAGTCCCACGGTCAGCCAGGCGGTGCGCGCGGGGTTCATCGACTGCTCGCCGGCGTGGGTCACCGTGCCGCCGACGATCTGCTCGACGCAGTCGGCGGGGATGCCGGTGCGGCCGAGGAGTTCACGGTAGGTCTCGCCCAGGAGATAGGCGGGGTGCAGATTGGCGAGCGCGCCTCCGCGCTTGCCGATGGGGGTCCGTACGGCTTCGACGATCACGGGTTCCGCGGCCATGGGGGCTCGTCCTCTCCTCAGGCCTGCCCGGCGGCCAGGCCCTGCTGACCCGCGCAGCGCGGGGCGTCCCGGCCCACCCACCGCGCAGAACTAGAACGCGTACCAGTTCTGCGTGCAGTTTGCTGAGCGAACCCCCCGCGCCGCAAGGGTCGTGCAGCTCCCGAAGTCGTGATCTGCACCAATCCCGCACGGAATTGGGAGGCCCGCGCCTCTTGCCACTTGTAGAACCCGTTACTACCTTCACGACGATTCCATGTTCCTGATGACCCGTCAGAATTACGTGCGAGAAAGAGCCTGGAGTTGCCGATGTCCTGTCCAGCGCTGCCCGACGGGTTCGATTTCACCGACCCCGATGTGCTCCACCATCGCGTACCCCTCCCGGAGTTCGCCGAGCTGCGCCGGGCCGAGCCGGTCCACTGGATCCCGCAACAGCCCGGTGTGGCGGGCTTCGAGGACGACGGCTACTGGGCCGTCACCCGGCACTCGGACGTCAAGTACGTCTCGACGCACCCCGAGTTGTTCTCCTCGTTCCTCAACACGGCCGTGATCCGCTTCAACGAGCACATCCAGCGCGAGCAGATCGAGGTCCAGCGGCTCATCATGCTGAACATGGACCCGCCCGAACACACCCGGGTCCGGCAGATCGTGCAGCGCGGCTTCACCCCGCGCGCCATCCGCTCCCTGGAGGACGCGCTGCGCGCCCGGGCCGGTTCGATCGTCGCGAACGCGCTCGCGCAGGCCGCCCCCGACGGCTCCTTCGACTTCGTCACCCAGGTCGCCTGCGAACTGCCGCTGCAGGCGATAGCCGAGCTGATCGGCGTCCCGCAGGAGGACCGCGTCAAGATCTTCGACTGGTCCAACAAGATGGTGGCGTACGACGATCCGGAGTACGCGATCACCGAGGAGATCGGCGCCGAGTCGGCCACCGAACTCATCTCGTACGCGATGAACATGGCCGCGGACCGCAAGCAGTGCCCCGCCAAGGACATCGTCAGCACCCTGGTGGCGGCGGAGGACCAGGGGAACCTCGCCTCCGACGAGTTCGGCTTCTTCGTCCTGCTGCTGGCGGTCGCCGGCAACGAGACGACCCGCAACGCCATCACCCACGGGATGCACGCGCTGCTCACCCACCCCGACCAGTGGGACCTCTACAAGAGGGAGCGGCCGAAGACCACCGCCGAGGAGATCGTCCGCTGGGCGACCCCCGTCGTCGCCTTCCAGCGCACCGCGACCCAGGACACCGAACTGGGCGGGCAGCGGATCAGGAAGGGCGACCGCGTCGGCATCTTCTACTCCTCCGCGAACAACGACCCCGAGGTGTTCGAGAACCCCGAGGCCTTCGACATCACGCGTGACCCCAACCCGCACCTCGGCTTCGGCGGCGGCGGTCCGCACTTCTGCCTCGGCAAGTCCCTGGCCACGCTGGAGATCGACCTGATCTTCAACGCGATCGCCGACGCGATGCCGGATCTGCGGCTGACGGGCGACCCCCGCCGCCTCCGCTCCGCCTGGCTGAACGGCGTCAAGGAACTCCAGGTCCGTCACGCGTAGCGGGGGCGAGCGCTCGGGCCGGCGGCCTCCCGGCACCGCCGGCCCGTCCCGAGGGAGGCAGGGGCACCCCCCGCGCCCGCCTCTGCCTCCCCCGAGACCCGCACACGCCTCCGCCTCCCCCGAGACCCGAGTCCGCCTCTGCCTCCCCCGAGCCCGGCGCCCGCGTCCGCACCCGCCCGTCCCCTCGACACACACACCTGATCACCCGGACCCACGACCTGACCGCCCCGCCCCACCCCGACCCGATCAGCCCGGCGTACGGCCCACCGCGCGGACCGGTGGCACCGCCCCGGCTCCGGTCCCGGCCGGCTCCACGGCCGCCCGGACCCGCGGGCCGCTGACGAGATACGTCAGGCCGAAGCCCACGGCGACGACGGCCGCGCCGCCGACGGCGTCCAGGACCCAGTGGTTTCCGGTCGCCACGATCGAGGAGACCGTGAGAAGCGGGTGCAGCAGGCCCAGCGCCTTCATCCACCACCTGGGCGCCAGCACCACGATGACGATCCCGCACCACAGGGACCAGCCGAAGTGCAGCGAGGGCATCGCCGCGTACTGGTTGGTCAGCTCGGTCAGCGTGCCGTAGTCGGGCTTGGAGAAGTCCTGCACCCCGTGCACGGTGTCGATCACGCCGAGGCCCGGCATCAGGCGCGGCGGGGCGAGCGGGTAGAGCCAGAAACCGACGAGGGCGAGGAGGGTGGCGAAGCCGAGGGCCGAGCGCGCCCAGCGGTGGTCGGCGGGGCGGCGGACGTAGAGCACGGCGAGGATGGTGAGCGGGACACCGAAGTGGAACGACTGATAGTAGAAGTCGAAGAAGTCCCTCATGCCGGGGACCTGGACCACCGCATGGTTGACCCAGTGCTCGATGTCCAGGTGCAGAAACCGCTCGACGGCCAGGATCTGCCGGCCGTGATGCTCGGCGGTGGCCCGGCCGCCGGAGTTGGTGCCACCCGTCGCGGCAAGCCTGACCTGCTGGTAGGCGGAGTACCCGACGCGGATCAGGAGCAGTTCGAGCAGCAGGTTCGTGCGGGTGAGGACCCGGCCGGCCGGCAGCAGCGGGATCCGCCTCCACCGGGTGACGGCGGGCGGCGCGTGGACGGTGGGGACCGAGGCCCGGTAGTACGGGGACGTACGGGACAGGAACGGTACGGCCGCGGCGGCGGCCAGCGCGGCGATCAGCACCACGTTGTCGCCCACCGGTTCGAGCACCGGCATGTCCGGAAGGATCATCCGGGCGGGCAGTGTCATGACGAGGACGACCGCGACGGGCCACACATAGCGGTCGGAGGTCTTCCGGCCGACCCGGCCGACGAGGGCGAGCAGGACCCACAGAACCTGGTGCTGCCAGGTCGTGGGCGAGACGGCGACGGCGACGCAGCCGGTCACCGCGACGGCGAGCAGCAACTGCCCGTCGCGGGCGTAGCGCACCGCTCGGCGCAGCCCCAGGACGGCGACGGCCGCGCCGAGTGCCAGGAAGAGGCCGACCTCCAGCGGCCCGGTGAGACCGAGCCGCAGCAGAGCGCCGTGCAGGGACTGGTTGGCGAGGTCGTCGGCGGACCGGCCGAGGCCGACGCCCGCCAGGTGGTGCACCCAGTACGTGTTCGAGTCGCGCGGCATCGTGGCCCAGGCGAGCGCGGTGAGGGCGGCGAACGTGACGCCGGTGGAGGCGGCGGCGCGGCGGCGGCCGGTGAACCAGAGCAGCGGGACGAACAGCAGCACGGTCGGCTGGAGGGCCGCCGCGAGCCCGACGAGGACCCCGCAGACGCGCTCGCCGCGGACGACGAAGCAGCCGAGCAGGACGAGCAGCACCGGGATGATGCTGGTCTGGCCGAGGTAGAGGGCGTTGCGCACGGGGAGCGACAGCATCAGCAGGCTGACGGCCACGGGCGCGGCGAGCAGCGACGTACGCCGGCTCACGGGCGGCGGCAGGGCGCGGGCGGCGACCAGACCGAGCGCCACGACGAGCAGCAGGGTGCCGAAGGTCCAGCCCCAGCCGAGGGCCTGTTCGGCCGACCGGGTGAGGGGTTTGAGGACGAGGCCGCCGAACGGGGTGCCGGTGAACTGTGTCGAGTCGTACAGCGAGCCCTTCACGTGCAGTACGCCGTTCGGGCCGACCCAGGTCTCCAGGTCCGTCAGCCGGTCCGCCTTGGGCGTGCTGAGGACGACGGCGAGCTGTCGTACGGCCAGTGTCGCGGCGACGGCCCAGAGCACGACGCGAAGCGCGCGCAGTCGTGCCCGCACCGTCTCCGGCGCTCCCACGATGCCTTCGCCCGGCCGTCCGCCGTGCTCCACGTTCGCCACGCCCTGTCGGCCCTCCCGACCCATTGACCGGTCTGCGTCTCACAGATCCCTTATGTCAACCCATATCAGGACCTCGCGCGTCACGGCCACCGCCGCCGGGAGGCTCGGCGGGCCCGGATCGACGTGAACACCTTCTCCGCTTTGTCCGAATATCGACGGTCGGCGAAGGGGCCGGTTCCCTGCCGGACCCGCGACATGACTCACAGACGACCCTCCGCGAGGACGGCTCCGACTCCCTCGTCACGCCTGCGTACGCCGCCTTTATGTGCGTTGCGCACTCGGTCGCCTACCTCACGTGAGGGGGGCAATGGGTCCTAAGGTCGCTTTTCGGCCCGCCTCCGGACGGGCCGCCGGGCCGCCCCGGGTCACCCGCGGGTCACCTTCACGGGTCATTTGCGTGGGCCCCCGGGCCCGCTCCCGGGCGGACCCGTCCCTGTCCCCGGCGAAAGGAAGGCTCTTGCCGACCGCCACCCCGACCGCGACCCCGACGGCCCCCGCCGCAGGTGTCCCGGCTTCCGCCCGCCCCGTCCCCTCCGAGGTCACCGTCACCGACCCCGCGCTGGTCAGGCGTGCCGTGAAAGCGGCGGCGCTCGGCAACGCGATGGAGTGGTTCGACTTCGGCGTCTACAGCTACATCGCGGTGACCCTGGGCAAGGTCTTCTTCCCCTCGGGCAACCCGACCGCCCAGCTCCTCTCGACGTTCGGCGCCTTCGCCGCGGCCTTCCTCGTCCGCCCGCTCGGCGGCATGGTCTTCGGCCCCCTCGGCGACCGGATCGGCCGCCAGAAGGTCCTCGCGCTCACCATGATCCTGATGGCGGCGGGCACCTTCGCGATCGGTCTGATCCCGTCGTACGCCACGATCGGCGTCGGCGCTCCGGTCCTGCTGCTCGTGGCCCGTCTGGTGCAGGGCTTCTCCACCGGCGGCGAGTACGCGGGCGCCACGACCTTCATCGCCGAGTACGCGCCGGACAAGAAGCGCGGCTTCCTCGGAAGCTGGCTGGAGTTCGGCACGCTGGCCGGATACATCGGCGGCGCGGGTCTGGTGACCCTCATGACCGCCCTGCTGTCCACCGACGACCTGCTGTCCTGGGGCTGGCGCGTCCCGTTCCTGATCGCGGGCCCGATGGGCATCATCGGCCTCTATCTGCGGATGCGTCTGGAGGAGACCCCTGCGTTCGCCGCGGAGCTGGAGAAGTCCGAGGCCGCCCGTCCCAAGGTGCCGCTGCGCGAGATGGTCGCCGGCCAGTGGCGCACCCTGCTGCTGTGCATGGGCCTGGTGCTGGTCTTCAACGTCACCGACTACATGCTGCTGTCCTACATGCCGAGCTACCTGACCAGCGAGCTCAAGTACGACGAGACGCACGGTCTGCTCGTGGTCCTCGGCGTGATGGCGCTGATGATGGTCGTGCAGCCCTTCGCGGGCGCCCTGACCGACCGGATCGGCCGTCGTCCCGTGATCGCCGCGGGCTGTGCCGGCTTCCTAGCCCTGTCCGTCCCGGCGCTGTTGTTGATCCGCCAGGGCAGCCTGCTCGCCGTCGCGCTCGGCATGGGCGCCCTCGGCCTGCTGCTGGTGTGCTTCACCGCCGCGATGCCCGCCGCGCTCCCGGCGCTCTTCCCGACCCGGGTCCGCTACGGCTCGCTCTCGATCGGCTTCAACGTCTCCGTCTCGCTCTTCGGCGGCACGACCCCGCTGGTCGTCACCGCACTCATCGGGGCGACCGGGAACATGATGATGCCCGCGTACTACATGATGGCCGCGGCCGTGATCGGCGGTGCCGCCGTCTGGTTCATGACGGAGTCGGCGGGCCGGCCGCTGCCGGGCTCGGCGCCCGCCGTGGAACCCGCCGGACGCTGACGTCCACGGGCCCCGCGCACCGGCGCGCGGGGCCCGAATCCCAGTGGCACGCGGGGGCGCCGGGAGTTAGGTTCGAGGCGGAAGTCCTTAGCGCATCTAACTAGGCTATGAAAGGCCCGGTGCATGAGCGAGTCGCAGCTCTGGAACGACGTCGACGACCACTTCACCAACCTCCTGGCCCCTGCCGACGAAGTCCTCGCCGCCGCGCTGCACGACAGCGACGCGGCCGGACTGCCCCCCATCGGCGTCGCGCCGAACCAGGGCAAGCTGCTCCGGTTGCTCGCCGAGATCCAGGGTGCCCGCCGCATCCTGGAGATCGGCACGCTCGGCGGCTACAGCACGATCTGGCTGGGCCGCGCCCTGCCCGCCGACGGGACGCT
This sequence comes from Streptomyces sp. NPDC005070, assembly GCF_053600395.1. NCBI lineage: Bacteria > Bacillati > Actinomycetota > Actinomycetes > Kitasatosporales > Streptomycetaceae > Streptomyces > Streptomyces sp. NPDC005070. The sequence goes on from NZ_JBSFZS010000150.1 coordinate 8,094, forward strand.
GATCACCCTCGAGTACGACCCACGGCACGCCGAGGTCGCCCGCGCCAACCTCGCGCGGGCCGGCCTCGACAAGATCGCCGAGGTGCGGGTGGGCCCCGCCCTGGAGACCCTGCCTAAGCTGGCGGACGAGAATCCGGAGCCGTTCGACCTCGTCTTCATCGACGCGGACAAGGTGAACAACCCCCACTACGTCGAGTGGGCGGTCCGGCTCACCCGGCCCGGCAGCGTGATCGTCCTCGACAACGTGGTCCGCGGCGGAGCGGTGACCGACGGGACGAGCACCGACCCGAGCGTGCGGGGCACCCGGGCCGCTCTCGAACTGATCGCCTCCCACCCGAAGCTGGACGGCACGGCGGTGCAGACGGTGGGCAGCAAGGGGTACGACGGCTTCGCGCTGGCCCGCGTACGGGCCTGACCGCCCGCACGGGCACCGCCGCACCCCCTCGCCGGGCTCAGACCTCGTGGTAGAAGCCCACGTTCACGGTCTGGGGCCCGGTGCGGTCCTGGATGACGAGTTCACCGGAGCCGCCCGCCGGGAGTCTGGCCGTCCCGCCGTACGGAAGCGGCTGGGGCTGCAGTCCCGTGAGGATCAGCCGGACCTCGGAGGACGGCTCCGCGTGGGAACCCCGAAGCCAGCTCACCTGCCAGGAGCCGTCCGGGCCGCAGAGGAACTCCAGGTGGACCCGGGAGACGAACAGCCAGTCGTCGGGGGTCGCGAGACGGCACACGGCCCGGTCCCGGCCCACCCGCAGCATGGCTCCGGGGTCGCTCGGCGCGTCGGCCATCTGCATCCCGGCCGTCGCTCCGGCGTCCCCTCCGGTCACCGAGGCCATGGTGAGTTCGAGCAACGCGCGCTCCTTCGTGAGGTGCTGGTTCCAATTGTCCTGCCGGGGAACGAGGTTGCCCCGTCGCCGCCGCATGATAATTCGACCTTCGCCGTCGCCGTGTGACCTCCGGCACAATGGACTCATGACCGAGCGCAAGCCACCGGGTGTCGGCTTCGAGTCGTGGGTCGACCGGCAGATCCGCCAGGCGGAGGCCCGCGGCGAATTCACGGAACTCCCCGGCGCGGGCAAGCCGCTGCCGGAGGTCACCGACACCCCGTACGACGAACTCTGGTGGATCAAGCGGAAGATGGCCCGTGAGGGTCTGTCCGTCCTGCCGCCCACGCTGGCCCTGCGCAAGGAGGCGGAGGACGTGCTCGCGGCGGTTCCGACGCTTCCCTCCGAGCGGGCGGTGCGGCGGGCCGTCGAGGACGTCAACGTCAAGATCCGCGACATTATGTTCAAGCCGCCGCCCGGACCTCCGCTCGGCCTCAAGCCGTACGACGTGGAACTGATCGTCCAGGAGTGGCACGCGGCCCGCGAGAATCCGGCCCCGGGCGGCCCGGAAGCCTAGGGCCCGCGGACACCGGACCGGCGTGAGGCCGCGTCCCCGGGACATGGTCCGGGGACGCGGCCTCACTTCGCCGGGGAAGGGTCCGAGCCGGGCTCAGAGCCGCAGGAGCCGCTCGGTCATCTCGCGGTAGTCCCGCAGGGCGAGCCGGAGCCGTTCCGTGTCCTCACCGGTCGGCTTGTCCTCGCCGCCGGACTGCCACGACGTACGCAGGTCGCGCCGCCGCCGGGTCACGGCTTCCGTGAACCGGCCCGCGAGCTCCTCCAGCACATGGTCGGCCTCCTCCACGGAGGCCCGCGGCCCGTCGACGAACCCGCCGACCGCGTGCCGCATCCGCAGCGAGAACTTGTCGTGCTCGTCCAGCGGCAGCATCCGCTCGTCCCGCCCGGCGGAATCCGCCGCGCGGTCCTCGGTGTCCGCCGGGCCGCCCCGGGAGTGCGCTCCCGCGGCGCCGTGGGACACGGGACGCGGACCGGGTCCGTCGTCGGAGGTACCGGACGTGTGGGGTACGGGTGACGCGGGACCGGCGCCCGTACGCCCCGCACGGCCGTCGGCCGGAGCGGCACCCCGCTCGTCGGCGCCGGCGCCCGTCGTCGCGGGGGACGACGTCGTACCGGTCCCGGCCGGGCGGACGGCCGAGCCGGCGCCGTCCCTGGCACGGCCGCCGTTCCGGTCCGGGTCTCCGGTCCCGCCCGGGGCGGGCTCGGTGGACACGGGGTCCACCCGGCCCTTCAGAGCCTCGCGGCGCGACACGTCCTCGCCCTCACCGCGGTCGTCGTCCGCCCGGTCGTCCGGGGAACGCTCGGGGGGTACGGGGGTCACGCGGCCCTTCACGCCGACCTCGCGGGACGGGGTCCGCTCGGGATCCTGGTCTGGCTTCATGATGCTCACCTTCTTCAACTCCCCTTCGCCTGACGCCTGGTGAAGGACCAGGGAAGGTGGGAGCGAGTGTCGGGGGTGGACGTCCTGTGGCCGTTCTCGCCGTTCTCGACGCGCCCGTCGTTCTCCGTCGTCTCCGCCGGCTCGGCGCGCCGGGTGTCCTTGGTCAGGGCGAACCGCCTGCTGCGCTCCGGGCGGGCGGCCTCGGCCCCGCTCACGTCGTCCGTGTCGCGTGCCCGGCCGGGCGAGGTGTCCTCGCGGGTCTGCGTCAGCAGGTCGTCGAAGAGGTCGCGGGCCTCCAGCATGGCCTCGCGCAGCTTCTCGGTGTCGACGCCGCCGTTCCCGCCCCCGCCGGTGCGGGCCAGCGCGGCCCGGTGCACACGGCGGTACCCGTGGACGTGGTGTCCGTGGTGGACGGAGAGCGCGGACACCTGCTCCTCGTAACGGTCCCCGTCGGGGAATCCGCGCTCTCCGGCCAGCTCGCCGAGCAGGCGGTCGGCCTCGGCCACCGCCTCCTGGGGCGAGTCGACGAAGCGTTCCTGGGCGGCCGTCCAGCCGGCCGCGTAGCGTTCCCTGGCCGCGGGTTCGAGCGGCCGCTCGCGCAGTGCTCCGTGCCGCTTCACGCGCTCGTTGAGGTCGCGTTCGGCGGCCTGGGTGTCGCCGTCGTGCCGGGCGACGGTCCGTTCGTACTCCGGTCCGAAGCGCCGCCGCAGGGCACGCCCGCCCGGCGGCCTTCGGGCGCGGAGGGTCAGGGCGGCCGCGACAACGGCCACGGCCGCCACGATGATCAGAGCGATGATCACGCCAGTGGACATGGGTGCCTTCCCGGTTCTCGACCCAACGGGCCGGTTCCCGGACCGGGTTGCCCGGAACCCGGGCCTCAAACGGCCCCGGGGACGGTACCGACGTCAACGCCCCTTCCTCGTCGTGCCGTTCGGCCGGCGCTCCATATCCGGTTGCGTGCCCGGGGTGGCACCCGCCGACAATGGCCGGCATGACCCGATCGCCGTCCGTCGCGCGTGGCTCCTGGAGCGTGACCCCCGAACCCTTCGACTCCCCCGCCGCCGCGGCCCTTTGGCGGGCGTACTACACCGAGGTCAGCGACCGGTGGTACGAGGTGCACGAGGGACGTACGACGGATCCCGACGAGCTGGAACGGGAGATCGCCGCGGAGACCGGCGCCGAGTTCACGCCGCCCGCGGGTGTGCTGCTCGTCGCGCGCCACGACGGTGAGCCCGGCGGCACGGCGGGAGTCCGGATGCTCGACGCCACGACGGGCGAGCTGCGCCGGGTCTTCGTCCGCGCGGACCTGCGCGGCAAGGGCGCGGCCCCGCTCCTGCTGGCGGCCGCCGAAGCGGCGGCGCGCGGCCTGGGCGCCCAGCGGCTCGTCCTCGACACCCGCTCCGACCTCGTCGAGGCGCGGGCCCTGTACGCCCGGCACGGCTACGAGGAGGCCGCGGCGCACAACGACCAGCCCTACGCGGAGCACTGGTTCCGGAAGGACCTGACCGGCTGACGGTCAGGCCGTCACGCCGGTTCCCCCTGCGGCCGGGCGGCCGGGGCGCTCGCGTGCGGGCGTTCCGCGTCGGAACCGCACATCTCCTCGTTCAGCTCCGCCACCAGCTTCGTGAGGTCGGTCGGACGGTCCGGCGTCCACCAGTCGCCGAGCAGATCGGCGAAGGACTCCTCGCGGGCCCTGGACAGATTCCCGGCGACGACACGGCCCTCGTCGGTCAGGACCAGGTCCAGGCCCTCGCGGCGGGCGAACCGGCGTTCCTCGATCTGGCGGGCGGCCGCGAGGACGACGTTCAGGGGAACCGCGCTGTGCTCGGCCAGGAGAGCGGGCTCCGCCCACCCGTACTTCTTGATCCGCAGCAGCAGCCAGCTCGCCGCCGGCATCAGGTCGTAGCCGGCGCGCGCGGTGATCTTCTCGTAGATCTCGCGGCGCCCCTCGCGGGTGCCGAGCACGGACAGCGCCCTGCACACCTCGTCGTACGACGACCGCTCGACCGGGTTGCTCGCGAGTGTCTCCGTGACGTCGGGTGCCGTGACGGAGCCGCGCAGTCTGTCCTCGCGCAGGAACCAGGCCAGCACGAACCCGAGCAGGGCGACAGGGGCCGCGTACAGGAAGACGTCGGTGATCGATGTCGAGAACGCGTGCAGGACGGGCTGCCGCAGGTCCGCAGGCAACTGGCCGATCCCCTTCGGGTCCGCCTTCAGGGAGTCCGTCGTGACGCCGGGTGGAAGCTGCTGTCCGCTCAGCGCCTTCGTGAGGTTGTCGCCGAGGCGGCCCGCGAAGACCGTGCCGAAGATCGCGACGCCGAACGAGGCGCCGATGGACCGGAAGAAGGTGGCCCCGGAGGTGGCGACGCCCAGATCCTCGTACGACACCGCGTTCTGCACGATCAGGACGAGCACCTGCATCACGAGGCCGAGGCCCAGGCCGAACACGAAGAAGTACGTGCTCATGATCCCGGTGCTGCTGTTCTCGTCCAGTTGGTGCAGCAGGAGCAGCCCGAGGGCGGTGATCCCGGTGCCCGCGACCGGGAACACCTTCCAGCGGCCGGTACGGCTGACGATCTGCCCGGAGACCGTGGACGACAGCAGCAGCCCGAACACCATCGGCAGCATGTGCACGCCGGACAGCGTGGGCGAGATTCCCTGCACGACCTGGAGGAACGTCGGCAGATAGGTCATCGCGCCGAACATCGCGAAGCCCACGATGAAGCTGATGATCGCGGACAGCGTGAAGGTGTGGACCCGGAACAGCTTGAGCGGCAGCACGGGTTCGGCCGCACGCCGCTCCACCTCGACGAAGGCGACGGCGAGGATCACGCCGACGATCACGAGCCCGATGACCTGCGGCGAGGCCCAGTCCCAGGTGGTGCCGCCCAGCGAGGCCACCAGGACCAGGCAGGTGGCGACGGCGGCGATCAGGAACGTACCGGCGTAGTCGATGACGTGCCGTGCCGACTTCCTCGGGATGTGCAGGACCGCGGCGATCACCACGAGCGCCACGATGCCGACGGGCAGGTTGACGTAGAAGACCCAGCGCCAGCTCAGATGTTCCGTGAACAGCCCGCCGAGCAGCGGTCCCAGCACACTCGTCGCGCCGAACACCGCGCCGAACAGCCCCTGGTACTTGCCCCGTTCACGCGGCGGGACGAGATCGCCGACGATCGCCATAGACAGCACCATCAGACCGCCGCCGCCGAGTCCCTGCACCGCCCGGAAGGCGATCAGCTCGCCCATGTTCTGCGACATGCCGCACAGCGCCGACCCGACCAGGAAGATCACGATCGCCGCCTGGAAGAGTCTCTTGCGGCCGTACTGGTCACCGAGCTTGCCCCACAGCGGGGTCGCCGCCGTGGACGCGAGCAGGTACGCCGTGACCACCCAGGACAGGTGCTCCAGACCGCCGAGGTCGCTCACGATGGTCGGCAGGGCGGTGGACACGATCGTCTGGTCCAGGGCGGCCAGCAGCATGCCGAGCAGCAGGGCGCCGATGGACACGAAGACGCTGCCGTGCACCGAGTCCCGGGCGTCGGTCTCCGCGGCGCTGCGGCGGCGCACGGCCGACTCGCTCACCTCGACCGAGCCGTGCGGTCCGGGCGGCTCGCCCATGCCGCCGGTCGGCGCCTCCACCCCTTCCGGCCCCCGGCCGGACGGTGTGTCGGAACCGTGCGCGTCCCCGGTCATGCGGCCTCCCTGAGCACCGAGGGTCCCGGTCACCCTCCATCCTGATCGGTGTGTCCGGTTATGGCCTGTCGAGCCAACCGGAATCTGCTATTCAGGGGGGCTGCTTGAAGGTTGTATGAAGGTCGTCCGGATAATCACTGGAGTTTTCAGGGGGGAGGGACCCACTCGTGACTGAACCGACCGTGCATGTCTGCCCCGAGTGCGCCGCACACCGGGCGCAGGACGGCACCCCGTCCTGCGCCTGCACCCGCAGGGCGTCCGACGCCCTGCGCGACGAGCGCTCGGCCGAGGCCGCTGCGGCGGAGGACTTCAACCCGCTGCGCATACGGCCCTACGTAGAACTGGGCACGGAGAACCCCGGGCACGCCGGAGGGGGCCTGGGACCGGCCGAGGGCGCCGACGCCCCGTACCCGGCCGGCACGGGCTCCTGGCAGGCCGCACCGGCGGCCGGTGAGGCCTGGACCGCCGCCGAGGCGGGTGCCTGGACGCCGGAGGGAGCGTGGGTACCGGAGGGCTTCCATGGCGTCGCACCCGGCGGCGGGGGCGATCCGACGGGCTCCATGACCGGCGTCCCGCCGGTCGGCGGGATACCGATGCCGCCCGCGAACGGGGAGGACGCGGCCGCTTCGACCATGCAGCTCGCCGCGATCCCGGCGGACGCGAACTCCGGCCCGGCTCTGGTGCCTGCTCCCCTGCCGGCCGACGCGACCATGCGCCTGGCCCCGGTACCGGCGGACACCGCCCCGCGCTCGGCACCGCTGCCGCCGGAGGTGACCACGCCGTCGGCGCCGATGCCGGCCGACGCGACCATGCGGCTGAAGGCGCTGCCCTCGGAGGCGCGCGCCACCGACGTGCGCCTCTTCCACGAGAACGCGCGCCCGCCGGAGCCCGGACGCGAGGCCTCGCCCTCGCGTCGGTCCAGGCGCCGCCGGCGCACCGGAGTCTTCGCCGTCACCGGAGTCGTGGTGACCGTGGTGGCCGCGGCGGGGGTCGCGAGCGGACTGCTCTCCTACGACCCTCCCGCGCGGGACGAGTCCCAGCCGAAGGACGTCAGGGCGAGCGTGCCGGACGTCCTGTCGGACACGGCCTCCGCTGTGCCCTCTTCGAGCGCGTCCTCGGCGGAGTCCGCCTCGTCGTCCCCGTCGGCCTCGCTCAGCGCGAGCCCGTCGCCGTCGGTGTCCGCCTCGGACACGTCGGCCACACCGTCCTCGTCCGCCACGGCGTCGCCGACGTCCGCCGAGCCGAGCGCGACGGCGACCGCGACGGGGTCCGCGGCGTCCACGGGGAGCGGCGGTTCGAACACGCTGGCAGGGCCCACCCTGCGGCGCGGCGACAGCGGGTCCGAGGTGACCGAGCTCCAGCTTCGGCTCAGCCAGATCAGGATGTACATGCACAGGGCCGACGGCCAGTTCGACCGTCATCTCGAGGACGCCGTGCGCTGGTACCAGTGGGCGCGGGGCATCTCGGGCGACGACCCCGGGGTGTACGGCCCGGCCACCCGGGCGAGCCTGGAGGCGGAGACGTCCCAGCCGTAGCTCGCCCCTGGCGTTTCGCGGGTACGGCACCGGTCCGGTGGGTGGGTCGGGGCCGTGCCGGTGCATCAGCCCGTCGCCGTTGGGTGAGGGGTGGGCGTCGGTGGCGACGGGCATCGATGTACCGG
>NZ_JBSFZS010000151.1:0-15174 GCF_053600395.1 Streptomyces sp. NPDC005070
TCGTCGCGCAACAGGCCACTTGAGCGAGGGCCGAGGTACAGGGCCAGTAGGACCGTGCCCTTGTGCCGATGCCTGCTGGCATGCGGTGCGCAAGCCATCGAATGTGGGCGTGCAAGAACGGGATGCTCATGCCGGCGCTGGTGACGCCGGCAACGACAGCGGCTGCCGCGGGCGCGACGGTGAGGAATCCCCCGACGGCACCCTTCTGGCCGCTGCCGGCGATGACGCCACGGTCGGATTGTGGGACCCAGTGACCCGCCGGCCCGTCGGCAAACCACTCACCGGCCACCAGCGCACGATCTACGCGCTGGCGTTCTCCCCCGACGGCACCTTCCTCGCCACCGGCAGCCGCGACGGCACGATCCGGCTGTACGAACAGTCGCAACCGACGCGGGTGAGTTTGCCCTTGGCAAGAAGAGCCTTAGCCTGCGCTCTCCAAGCATGGCTGATCGCACTGGCTGAAATTGACGGAACAGGCGGGAGCAGCCCAGCGGTGTTCTCTCCTGACGGCGCCGTCCTGGCCACCGGCGGCGAGGGTCGCGCGGTCGGTTGGTGGGACCCGATCACGAGCAGACCCGTCGGCGAATCCCTCACCGGCCACCAAGGCGCGGTTCACGCGGTGACGTTCTCCCCTGACGGCACCCTCCTCGCCACCGGCAGTGGTGACGGCACGGTCCAGTTGTTGAACTCGCCTACCCGCCGCCCCGTCAGCAAACCCGGTACCGGCCACCAGGACGCGATCACCTCGGTGACGTTTTCTCCCGACAGCACCCTCCTTGCCAGCCGAACCAGCCCGGTCCAACTGTGGATGACCCCCCTGCTGTCGCTGGTGCTCTGACCGCACTGGTTCGCAGGGTTCAGGTGGATGGACCTGAGCCTGCGCTGGTAACCGTGACGGTCCACCAGTCCAGTTGACCGGATTCGCACCAGAGGGCGTCCACCTGTCTGCGGGTGAGTTCCTCTGCCTTCCGCAGGAGGGCTGCCTGCGCAGTGTCCGGCTCGGACGAGGACGGAGGAACGGCGAGTGCGCCGTCGGCGACGCCAACTGGTCCGGCGAAGGAGAGCACCCGGGCGGGCACGGTGCGATGTACGACGCGCGGACAACGGGAACCTCGATGTGCCGCAGCTGCGGCAGCTGCGAAAGACCCCGAATAAGGACAACGTCGCCCGGCCACTTCGAAGTACGGCGGGGCGCGGTATATCGCCAGGCCGGGGCGCCTTGTTGGGACGCTCCGGGGCCGCGGCACCGAGTCGCCAGGCCAAGCGCACGCGCGAGGTCTACCGTTCCATTCACGCTGATACGCCGCCTGACGACCGGCGCACGACGCGGGGCACGGGTGAGGGACCGGATATCGATGGGGGTCTGAACCGCGCAGGGAAATCTTCCGTCTCGTCTGGCCGACGGGCTGGCGACCGCCGCGCACTTGAGGTGGTGATCGACGCAACCGGCCGGGCGGCAGTCGTGGGCCGGGGACGGCGATCGGCCCTTGTGGGAGACTTGCCACGCCTCTCAGCCTTACTGAATGGTGAGTGAGGCCGAGGAGAGGTAGGGGCCACGGCGTATCCCGTGAGCGCGGAAGGTGACCTCACGGCAGCAAGCTCCGCTGTACCTGGCCGGTCGTATTCAAACGAGATGGCGTTCAGGACGCGCGTCGGTGGAAAGTGCTGTGCCCTGTGAGCACATGGTCGTAGACCCCGGCCGCGGGTCCTCATCGGGGCCAAGGTAGAAGACATGACCAAAGGGGGAACGGCGTGATCTCTGAGCCAGAGATAGCAGAGCAATGCGGCAGTGGGGAAACCCGCGAGGTGGTGGGGGACTTGACCCAGGTCCGAACAGGCCGCCAGGCACCGTGGCCATGGGCCCTCGGCGGGGTATTGGCTGCATCGGTTCTCTGGACGACAGCAATCCTCCTGCACGGAGTGGACGATCGGAAGCCAGACACGCTCGGCTACGACCTGACCCGAGCTTCCTGTGCGTCCATGCGCCTGCACGCAATCTCAGCTGCCATCACGCCTGGAAAGTCTTCCATTACCGTTGCCAACTCGGGGCTGCTGCGGCATGCAGCTCTCGACCAGGTCCAGTGCGTCATCGCTCTTGAGCCTAAAGCGGAAAAACCTCGCAACGGCTGGTCCACCGACTACGCCGTCGCGGTCAAGATGACCCTTCACAAAGAGAGCGACCCGGCCGTCGAGTTCGAGGCGGAGCGACGGGTCACCAACTCCGGCATCGTGTCTGCAGAGATGGTGAGGGCCGTTCCGAACCTTGGCACCAAGGCGTATCTCGTGAACCAGGAGGCCTCCACGGTGGAGTTGCGGGTCCTGGACGGCGGTGCGGTCCTATCGATGAGTCTCTCCGTGTCCACTCAGTACCAGGCCGCCGCCGACGACAACGAAGAAGACGAGGTCGGCGACGGGCCTGAAGCACCTGAACTCAGCGAGTACGAGCCGTCCATGATCAGTGACATGAACGAGCTGATGGCGCGCCTCAAGAGGTGAGGCGGAGGGTGGGCGAGGCAGCCTTCCGGATAGAGGCGGCCCCTGCCCTGCGGCAGCCAACCCGAGTTCCCCGGCTGACCGCGCCCGCCGTCTGACGCGTTCGAGCTTCCGAGTGATCTCCGGAGTCGGCGAAGGCAGATGATGCTGGCAGCCAGTTCCAGCAGCCCCTGATGGAGGTCAGCTCGGCGCTCGTAGCGGGTGCGGAGTTGGCGCCTCCTTAAGCGTCGACGGTCAGCCGATTTCTTGACCGCCGACACCTGCGGCGGGACGCGCCTTCCCCACGGTGAGCGGCCTGCACCTCACAGCGTCATGAGACAGATGAGGCTTCGACAGCCAGGGCAGAATCTGTCTCCGATGCCTGCAGCGACCAGCTGGACCTGGCACGTCCGGTTGTCACACCGGCGCAGCCCGCGGGTTCCTCGGCACAGCAACGCCTCCTCACCTAGTGGAACGAAGGTGAATACAGGGGCCAGTAGCCGCTCTTGAGGCAGCCCATCGCCAGGTAGCGGGGTAACGCTCGCCGGGATCGTTGCTTCTGCCCACTCTCCGTCCACTCGGCATCGGCAGTGCCGAGCAAGAATCCCGCCGCCCTCGAGTTGCCGGACCGATGCGAGGCGGCCCTGGGTGCGAGATCGTTTCCGGGCCGGGTTGCACGGTGGCCCGCGAGTGCGATGCGCACATAAGCCGGGGTTCACACAGTTCGAGGTGACTCCGTGGGGCGCGGGAAGGCCCCGACCCGCAAAACCCCTTACCCCAGTAGCAGACCCGCAGCCACACGCAGGGACCGGCACGGCTCCGAAGTCCGCTTTGAGTCGGGGGACCTGCCCACTGAACGCGAGGCCGGTCGTGGCGCTCGTAGTGCATCGGCCGTTCCAGCCGTCCGGGTTCGTCAAGTTCGCACGGGAGGGCTGTCGCACCGGACCGCCGCCCGTGATGTCTTCGTGTGCGCGATCGGCCAGCTGTCCCGAGCACGCGGAGGGTGGCCATGACGTGCTCGAACTCGGGCGCATGGTTCGCCTGGCCCGGTGTGAGGGCGAAGCAGTGGACGGCAACGACCGTTCGCAGCAGGGTGGATCTCGTGGTCAGCCCACCACGAGAGCGTCTGATCGCGTGGTGATCAGGCTCGACATCCAAGGCCCCTTTTCCCGCTGCGACAACAGAGCCAGGACGTGTGACGTTACTGATCACGGTGGTGCCGATCGGCACCACCGCTCGCCCCCTGTGTGTCCGCCGTACACGACGAGAACGGGAACGGGCTTCGTATCCGGGAGCCGCGGATGTCGTTGAACGGCGTAGTGCGCACACGGGACCCCCGCCCGATGCGCTCACCCGGAGGTCCCGCTCCTGCCGACGACGACAGGAGCGGGACCCCGTCTCCGATGCTCCGCGTCTGACCAGGATCGTCCGGGGCGGGAGCTCGGTCATGTGTCGGGCCGTTACGGATGCCGCGGACCCTAGAAGCGTGGCTCACGACCCTGTCGGCGCGGCGACCACGCAACACTGGTGGCCGTCAGCCGCGACTCGCACGTCGGACCCTGCACATCACCAGCGTGAAACCCCGTCGGCCCGGATCTCGAGCGAGGTTCGCAGATGCTGAAGAGCAGGCCAGATCCCTGGCCTGGGGACCGCGCCTCTGGCCAGCAGCAACGACACCCATACGAGCCAGGCCGATTACGTATTGGCAGGAAAGCGCCCCATCGGTCAGGGGTGTCCTGGGCCCCGCTGCTCAACCCACACCTCCGCGACGGAAGACCCTCACCCCGCTGCCCGCTTCCCCTTCCCCGCGAAAGACCCCGAATAAGGACAACGTCGCCCGGCCGCTTCGAAGTACGGCGGGGCGCGGCATATCTCCAGGCCGGGGCGCTTGTTGGGACGCTCCGGGGCTGCGGCACCGAGTCGCCAGGCCAAGAGCACACGCGAGCTTCACTGTTCCATTCGCGCTGGTCCGCCGCCTGACGACCGGCACATGGCGCGGGGCACGGGTGAGGGCCGGATAGCGATGGGGGTCTGAACCGCGCAGGGAGATCTTCCGTCTCGTCTGGCCGACGGGCCGGCGACCGCCCGTTCGGCAGTCCGCGCACCACCCGCTCGGCTCGAATCAGAGGCGACCCGGTCCCGTCCCGCTGCCGGTGTGGCGGCATGGTGCCGCCACGAGGAGGTCGTCGGGCCCACCAGTCCCCCGCGCCGCTCGGCGCGGGGATCAACCTGAGAGACTTGATCGTTGAGTAGAGAATCCCGTCCGCGGAACCTGCGGACCCCGAGGACGTCACGGCGATCACCGCGGTGGATCATCGCCTTGGTCGCCGTCCTGAGTGCGGCGGCGGCCCTGCTGAACGTTCCGTTGACCGCTGCGCCCGCGTACGCGGTCAACGGTGACGGCACGTCGCCCTTCGCCACGTACAACATGCGCGGCTCCGACAACGGCGGTCGGTGGGGCTCGGAGATCATGCAGCTGGTCAGGCGGAACCCGGTGGTGGCACTGCAGGAGGCCGGCTCCGGCCCGCCGCCTCCTTTGCCCCAGCGGCAGGACAACTTCGAATCGATCCCGCTCGGCAGGACCCGTCCTCACCACCAGCCCGATGAAGTCACGCTCACGCGCTGGCAGTTCGGGACCAGCAGCCGGCGCGAACGCCGCTGGGTGTACTTCCTCCAGACCGACCCCCGCAGGATCACCGGTACCAGCCAGGACACCTGGGCCGGCGGCCGGGTGAACCTGGCGACCGTCTCCGACGCCCGGGCCGACCAGGTCGAAGTCATCGACAACCCGTCCTACGACCCGGACCCGAACGCTCCGAACAACCGCTACCGGGCGCGTCCGCTGCTGGGCCTGCGGTTCGGGAATACCTGGTACTGGAACGCCCACGGCCGCGGCGAGGACGTGGTCCGGCGCGGCAATCGACCCGGACTGCTCGACGAAGTCCGCGACTTCGCCGCCAGGAGCGACCAACGCGGCCGGAACTGGGTTCTGGTCGGCGACTTCAACCTGAACATTCTCAACCGCACCGACGACGAGGCACGTAACCAGTCCCTGCATCTGCGCGCCGGCGAAACCCTGCTGCGCACCGGCCAGCCAACGTACATCGACGGCAACCGACCCAGCGAACTCGACTACGCGATCACGCACGGCCTGCCCGGCGGCTTCACCGCGATCCGTCCGCGCGGTGCGGGATCCGACCACGCGGAGGTGCACTTCGCCCGGACGCCGCCGCCGCTCCAGACAACCGTGCCCTCGCACACCTACCCCATCGCTCTGGCCACCGTCACCGGCAACCAAATGCAGCTGAACCCGGACGGGTCGTTCGGCGTAGGCCCTGCCCGCTTCGGCAGCAACCAGACCTTGCAGGAGAACACCACCGGAGCGGGCACGCACACCCTCCAGGGCGGCGCGAGAGGCTGCGTCTCCCTTGCGTCCAGCGTGCGCCGGGACACTTCCGACTCCCGGATCGTCGCCGGTCCGTGCGACGACCCACGAGCCCAGTGGACAATCACCGATCCGCGGCCCGACCCGGCATGGAACGAGGACAACGGCGGACCGCAGATGTGGCGGAACGTGGCCGTCCCCACGCACTGCCTGACGCCGTCCAACAGGCAGGTGACCGCGACGACGTGCAGCGACGACGACGCCTCCCAGCGCTGGTGGGACAACGCCGTCAAGCTGCGCAAGGACTGGCCGACGACCGCCGCCAACGTGCGCCTGGAATCAGCCTTCCTGGGTGGCCGCCTACGCCGTTCCGGATCGGTACCCGGCACTGGCGTCTACACCCAGCCCACACCGCCCTGATGGTGGATCTACTGGGGAGCCTACGAGCGCAGGGACTTCGGCTGGAACACCCAGCAGGTCGACCCGGGCGACAACCTGCTGCGCTTCCAGAGCCTGGACGGCGACAACCGGTTCCTGGGCGTGCACGAGGAACACGCCCGTTCGCAGACCGACGCCATGCTGCGGACGTGCGACGACGCGCGCGGCGTCGACGCGGCCGGCCAACGCTGGCTCGCCGAGACCTACGCGGACGGCACCATCCGCTACCGCAACGAAGCCAACCACCTGTGTCTGCTGGCCCCCGACGCCAACCATGGCAACGTCGGCCTCGCTTCGTGCAACGACAACCTGGCCGAGCGCTGGAAGGTGGTGACCCCCCGAACCCGTGAACCCCGCCGGGCCACCCGGGGCTCCACGGACGACAACCCGGGGGCTCGGTGACCAGTGCGGTGTGCCGCCGGCGGGCGAAGAAGGCGTAGGCGCGCGGCCAGGGCGTGAAGGCCCTGGAATCGCCCACCACTTGATGCCGTCATCGACGCGATGTCGCACCGCATCGATCGACCACCGAGCAGCGGTGACAACGGCCGCGAACACCGCCTCACCGAAGTGCGGGTGCGACCTGACGAACCGGCCCCGGCGCGCCTTCGAAGGCGCGCCGGGGCCGGTCACCGCCTCGCCGGCAATGGCTCTACCGGTCAAGGCCGGTGTTCGCACTGACAGGCCGTCACTCGGCAGCCGAGTTCTCCTGCCGCCACCTCCACCGCCAGAGCGCGTCGGCCCGGTGGTCGTGCTCGAAGCCGTCACCGAGAGGCCCCACCCGCTCGATCGCCTCGGCGGTGCGCGGGTCGTCGCGCAGGGCGAGACCGTAGGCGGCTTCCAGACGCACGAGTTGGTCGTCCTCGTCGAGCAGCCCTGCCAGGGCGTCGGCGACCGCGGACGTACGGTCCCGGGAGCCGGCCAATGCCGCTACGGCCGCACCCCGTGAGTCGGGATCCGGGTCCTCGGTCAGCAGGAGCAGCGCTCGGGTGATCTCCGAGAGGAGGTCGTCGTCTCGCATGCTCGCCGTACACGCCCTGAGCCGCACCTCGGCGTCCGGGTCGCGCGCGAGGGTGAGCAGGGCGGCCCTGGCCGCCGGGGTGCGGGGAACGTGGTCCGTGGAAAGGGCGTAGGGCACTTCGCGGCGTACGCGCGGGTCAGGATGGTCGCGGTAGCGCAGGCCGATGGCTTCTTGGCCCGGATGGTCGCGGTCGGTGAAGGCGTCGAGCACCTTCGCCAGCATCTCGCCGTCCGATTCCTCGGCCGCCCAGGCCGCCAGGAGTTCGCTCTCCTTCTTCTCGTAGTAGGGGCTGATATCGAGGAACCCCCGCATCCGCAGGTAGTCCAACACGAACCGGCGATGCACCGGGTCACGGTCGTGGCGATGGGCCACCACGGCCGACCAGGTCTCAAAGCTGCGGCGCTCGGTGAGGATCCAGCAGACCGTCGACCAGTTCACATGGTCCTCGTCATGCCGGCCGACAGCACGAGCGATCAGTTCGTCGACGGGGGTCAGGATGCGGAAGGCCCACTCCAGCGACGTCAGGATGGCCCCGTGGCCGGCTCGTACGCTCAGGCCACCGAGCGAGACCAGATCAACCCAGTCGTACTCGCCGTCCTGAACGCGGACCGTCGCGGCCGGACCCTGGGCGCCCGTCCTGCGCCGCAGTTCCTCGGCCGCGCCCGTCTCGTACCAGTCCCGGGCCAAGGCGAGCAGCCGTTCACGGGCGGCTTCCGAGAGCCGCAGCCTGGGCTCCTTGCCCAGCACCGCCGAGAAAACCGCCGGAGAGCCACCGTCGACGGCGCGCCACAGCGGCGTGGTCCCGTCCGGCAACACCCGGTCAGCATCGGCACCACCCTCCACCAACGCCTCGGCCACCGGCGCGTCGCAAGCCGCCACGGCCCCGCACAGCACCGGCAGCCCACCCAAGTCCACCGCGTCCGGATCCGCGCCCCTGTCCAACAGATCCCGCACCGCCTCAGCGTCCCCCGCCCGAACCGCCGACCTCAGCCGACTGTCGAATTCCGTCTCGCCCACGCTTCTGTCCCCCATTCCGCATCACATCCCCGGCCCGCCGAGCAGGGCCCGCAACTCACCGGGGAGGGGCGGACGTACGGCCCCGGAATTATCATGCCTAAAGGTTGTCCCGCCATCTCCTGCCCGCGGCCTGACATGATCGATGAGTGACCACCGAACTGCGCGCGGTCGCCGAACATCCTGCTGATTCCCGGCACGTCGTCGGCGGAGCACCTGCGTGAGAACGTCGCCGGCGCGGGACTCCCACTCTCCGACGAGGAGCTCGCCGAGCTGGACAAGATCGGCCACCAGCCTGAGCTTTGGCCTTCCGGCTCGGAACAGGCCCGCTGGAGACCGACTCCGCAGTTCGCATCGCATGTACCCCACCCCGTGTCGGACTCGGGATGCCCGCCTCTGCGGCGCGTGACCGTCCGTACGGCCTCCAGACAGCGCCGGTCGCCGCTCGGCCCGTCGCTGTGTGAGGCGGATAGGGTCGTGGAAGGAGTTTCACCAGGCTGGTCGACACTTTGGGGAGCACACAGCATGCCTACGCCTGAGCAGATCTGGGCGGACGCCGATCTCCCCGCCCGTCGGCTCTCCGGGCTGGCTCTCAACCCGTCCGTGTCGGCGAGCATCCTGCTGCGGCTGCTCGCCGACGGTCCGCCGGCAGTGCAGATGGTGCTGTGCCGAGACCGGGTCCTGCCCGACGCCGTCGTCGACGCGGTGATCGAGCACCCCGACGCCTACGCCCGCAGCTTCTTCGCCCGTAACCCCCATGTCGATCCGGCCCAGCGGGTCCGGCTGCTGGACGATCCCGAGTGGTTCGTCCGCGCCCACCTGGCCGAGGGACCCCGGGTGGCCTTCCCTGCCCGGCCCCGGCCCCTGCCCGACGAGGCCGTCGTCCGCATGATCAGCACGTATGAGGACGGGCTCTTGGGCGGCCCCTTCTACCAGCAGATCTCCACCGGGCTGCGCCGGTCCATGCCCACGCATCCGATCGCGAAGGTCCGCCGTTGGGGGGTCGGCATGTGGGCGTCACTGTCCTCCGACCTACGGGCCGCACTGCTGACAGACCCCGACGACGGCGTCCGGGAGGAGGCGTGGCGACATGCGCGCCTCCAGGACCCGGCGTGGGTGGAGAGCGCGCTCCCCGACCGGCCGTGCCACGCCCGCACCGACATGCTGCTCCACAGGGCTCTCAGCAGAGCCGTGGTGGACAGCGTCCTCGCAACTTCCGTCGACACGGAGGACAAGGCGATGATCGCCGTCAACCCCACCCTCCCTCCCGACGTCGTGGTCCTCCTGGCCGCCGATCCGGACCCGGAGATACGAGGCCGGATCGCGCGCCGTGCAGACCTGCGACCCGCCGAACGCCGCGCGCTCGTCGCCGACCCGGACCCGGACGTACGCACGAGGGTCGCATACCGCGCGGACCTGGTACCGGCCGAATGCCGGGCGCTCGCGACGGACCGCGACCCCAACGTCCGCCTGGCCGTGTCCGTCCACCCGCAACTGAGCGAGGAGGAACGCACCCGGATCGACTACGAAGTCCCCCTGGACCATGCCTTCGTCTTCCACCCCACGCCCCAGACACCCCAGGATCCCGAGGCCGTCCGCCGAAACGCACTCTCCAACCACCCACTGCTGCGCCGGCAGGCGGCCAGGAATCACCTGCTACCGCCGGACCTCGTCGCGCGCCTGGCCGGCGACGACGACCTCGGGGTACGCGTCCTGCTGGCCCAGAACCATCCAGACGCCCCCGCGCCACTTCTGTTGCGCAGTTTCCTCGAGTACACCGGTCCCGAGCGCAGCCACCTCACCACACGGCCAAACTTCCCGACCAGCGGACTGACCGCCTTCGCCGACCACGAGGACCCTGCGGTCCGGGCCTTGGCCGCACGCGACCCCGGAACCGGGTCGGCAGCCATCGAGCGGCTCTCCCAGGACCCGGACCGTGCTGTGAGGGCCGCGGCGACGCGCCACCCGAACCTTCCGCAGTCCCGGCTGGCGGAACTCCTTGACGACGAGGACTTGGCCCACGCTGCCGCCGCGAACCCGGCGCTGGATCCGGACACGGCCCGCCGACTGGTGGAGACGAACGGCCGACCGGCACGACCGACGGCGTAGAAGACCCTGCTGGCCGCACGCCGCGCTCTTCGGAGAACGAGTGGTGATGACAGGAAGGGCAGCCCGATCACGCCTACCGGGGGTCCCATGACGCTGCGCGTCGGCCGTGGTGGTACCTGCGCTCTCCTGCTCCGCAGGACAGCATCCGTGACGCTGCGCGGCACAACCAGGCCCTTGGGCGATATCTCACTCCTCGATGAGCCCGTCGGAGGTCATGGGTGCAACGACCGGCTTCAGCCCGGCGCGGGCGAAGACGTGGCCGACGATTGGCTCGGAGCACTTCACGGTTCACGAACGGGGCGGCACCCGGGCCGAAGTAACCGAGGGCACGGAAGGTAGCTTCCCAGGGCCGGAGTTCAAGAAATCCTTCAAGGAACCCCTCAAGAGTGATGGCGTGCGCCTGGGCCGCCACGGACCGAATGTACGGCAGGACGCCGTGGCGGAATCCGCGAGCGCTCGCCGCCGGGCCATGCCCCGGAGTGATGCCCGCCGGCGGCGAAAACGCCTGGCGATCCGTCAGTCGATCGGGCAGGGTCGAGATGATGAGTGATGAGCACGAGATGGTGTACGCCCGCATCGAGTCCCTGGAAGGCCTGCTGCAACGAGGGCGCGGCCTCGGCGCGGTGCGGGCACTCCGGGACCCGCAGGAAGCCGCCGCGTTCGTGTACGACGGCATCCGCCGTGACTGGCGCTGGGACTCGACCGACGACCGCTGTCTGTATCTGGCCCGGCTCGTCCGCGATCTGGGCCTGTCCCTCACCCCGGTCCTGCGTCGGCTCGCGGGCGACGAGGAGACCTGTCTGCGGGCGTGTGACGTCCTGGAACTACTGGCCCTCTCGGGCTCGGAAGCGGCCAGGGAAGCGCTGCGTACGTACATCCGCGAAGGCGCGCACTGGGCCCGCGTCCTGGAGTCGGTCTCGATCGGCTGGCCGACCGAGTGGTGGGACGACCTCGGTGACATCGCGCGCGCCCGGATCGGGGAAGAACCGGAACTCCCGTGGTACTTCGAGCCGTGGACCCGGTTCGGGATCGAGGTACGGAACCACCCACCGGTTCCCCGGCCGACCCTGGACGGACTCGGCACCGGCGAACTGCTCACCCTGCTCCGCGACGAACGCACCACGGACGAGGCCAAGTTCGACGCGCTGCGCGCGCTGAACTGCAGGGAGCCCGACGAGAGGCTGCTCCCGCTGGTTCCCTCACTGGGCACCCAGGACGGCCGTCGGCCCCTGCCGCTGCTCAGGCGCGCGGTCGAACGCCTCGACACCCTCGCCGTACCGGCAGCGCGTGACTGGGCGAAGGACCGGCGTCCGTGGCTGGCCGAGCTCGGAGCGGACGTCCTGGCCGACCATCCTTCCCCCGAGGACCTGCCGGGGCTCGTACGAGAACTGGCCGGGCAGTGGTCGGCGCGCGCTTGGTGTGGCCCCGACCGGACGGCCCGGCGCCTGGCCCTTCTCGGTCCCGACGCCGCCGAAGCGCTGCCCTACCTGCGACGCTTCTGGCTCCACACCCCGCACTCGTACGAGCGGACCGCGTATCTGAAGGCCCTGGCCGCCATCGACCGGAGCGGCCTGGACCACGCCTGGTCCGAGTCCCTCTGGGACTGCGAGGAGACGGCACGGCTGACCGCGATCGCGTCGGCGCCGGCCGCCCCGGAGACACTGGAGCGGATCGCGGCCCTGCTCGACGACCCGATGGAGACGCCCGAGGTACGGGCCGCTGCGCGCGAACGTCTGGCGTCCACCGAGTCCGCGGACGGCACCGGCGCCCGTACCGGCACTGGCATAGGCACTGGCATGGGCATGGGCATGGGCGCGCGTACGGTCTGACCCGGCCGTCGTTCTGACGGCCTGTCACCGTGCAGTGGGGGAGGGTGAGTGTCGGCACGGAAACGCCCACCGGTGGCCCAACGGTGCGCCGTCGCCGAGGCCGGGAGGTATCCCTGGGGGCGTCGATCCACTGGACGAAACGGACCCATCATGCCGACCCGGCTCCCCCGCTCCCTCGTACGCCACCGGCGCACCTCCGCGCCGACCCGGCGGCGTTCCCGGCTCACCGTCCTGCTCTCCGCCACGCTGCTGGCCCTGACACCCGTCGCGCCGGCCCTGGCCACGCCCAGCGCCGTCAGCGACGTCCACCACCCGAAGGACGGTGCTCCGCCCTTCGCCAAGACGCTGACACCCGATCTGATCGCCCTGATGCAGCGGCTGCGTGTCCCCGCAGCGGTGGTGTCGATCCGCACTCCGCAGTGGGGCACCTGGACCACAACGCTCGGCACGGAGTCGCTCAAAACGGGAAAGCCGATCGCGGCCGACGAGCACTTCCGGATCGGCAGCATCACCAAGACGTTCACCGCCACGGTGATCCTGGAACTCGTCGACGAGGGCCGGATCAAGCTGGACGCCCCGGTGTCGCGCTACCTGCGCGGTGTACCGAACGGGCGCAACATCACCATCCGTCAACTGCTCCAGATGACCAGCGGCCTCTACAACTACAGCGAGGACCTGCGCTTCAACCAGATGCTCGACGACCGTCCCGAGACGCAGTGGACGCCCGAGGAACTGCTCGCGATCGCGTTCCGGCACCAGCCCTACTTCCCGCCGGGGCAGGGCTGGCACTACTCCAACACCAACTACGTCCTGCTCGGGCTGATCGCCGAGAAGCTCACGCACCGACCGCTCACGTCACTGCTGCGTGACCGTGTCTTCCGCCCGGTCGGCATGCCGCACACCAACCTGGCCACCGACACGGCCTTCCCCGCACCGCACCCGCGCGGCTACCAGTTCATCAGCAACGTGGACAGCCTCACCGCACCGGTGCTCACGGGGAAGGACGCCGCCTGGGCCGACTGGTCGGCGGGCAACCCGGAGGACGCCACCGACGTGAACCCGTCGTGGGCCTGGGCGGCCGGCGGCGGCATCTCCACACTGGACGACCTGCTGCGCTGGGCCCCCGCGCTCGCCGACGGAAAGCTCCTCAGCCCGCGGACCCAGCGCCAGCGGCTCGACTTCGTCCCCACCTCGGGCGTGCCGGGCACGCCCACGTACGGCCTGGGCATCGTCGACTTCTCCGGCTTCCTCGGCCACGACGGCCAGATCCCCGGCTACAACAGCTTCGTGGGATACGACCCGAAGCGGAAGGCGACCGTCGTCGTCCTGGTCAACCTCAACCAGTCACCCGACGGTACCGCTCCCTCCGACGAGTTGACGAAGCTGATCCTCTCGGAAGTGTTCGGCGTCTCGCCGTCCTGAGCATCGGGACATGACGTGTGGGGCCGGGCCGCGTCGGCGGCCCGGCCCCACACGTGTTCCCACGAACCGTCCGAGCGGGAGGAGACGGGAGAGGACCGTCGGAGTCAGAGTCCGTCCATCCCGTGCATGCCGTCCACGCAGGCGAGCAACTGCGGCCAGGTGGCCGCGAATCCGGGGTGCAGGCGAAGCGAGTCGATCTCCGCTGGGGCGCACCACCGGTAGGCGGACCCTTCGCCGTCCCCACGGCGCGGGACGAACGGCTCGGTGACCTCCGCGACGACGGTGTGGTAGGCCCATCCACCGTGATCGTCGACGAAGGTGTGGACCGGACGGAGTTCCGGAACACCGCCCAGTTCCTCCGCGAACTCCCGGCGGGCCCCGTCCCACGGGCTCTCCCCGGTGTGCAGCGCGCCACCCGGAGTGCTCCACGTACGACCGTGATGGACCCGCCAGGAACGGCGCTGGAGCAGGAACCGGCCATCCTGACGCAGGAGCAGACCCGCCGCGCCGTGCGGGCCCCAATGGCGGCACCCTCGCCGGTCCCTGACGTATCCGCGACCGCTGTCGCCCATACTTCCTCCCTCACTCCGCAGGACACGACGCGTCCTTCATTGTCGGTGGGACCGCCCCGCGCTCGGTGTGACCGACGGCCGCACCGCTGACGGGCCCGGTCACGGGAGGCGCGGGCGACGGAGGCACATCCCGTGTCGCGGGCACGTATCCCGTTGTCGCGGGGGCACATCCCGTGGCGCGGGCGCGTGACCGGCGGCTCAGCGCGCCCCCTGGGGCCCGGCACCTGCCGGGCCCCAGGCGCGGCCGGCGCGATCGGGACCGTCAGTCGCCGATCAACTTCTTGTACGCGGCTGCCGAAAGCAGGTTCCTGGCGGAGTCGCCCTCTCCCGGCTTGATCTTGAACAGCCAGCAACCGTAGGGGTCGTCGTTCAGTTCCTCGGGCTGTTCGAGGACGTCATCGTTCGCCAGGATCATCTCGCCGCCGACCGGAGCGAAGATCTCCGTGGCGGCCTTGACCGACTCGATGGTGCCGACGGCCTCACCGGCCTCGACCTTCTTGCCCACCATGGGCAGATCCACGAACACGACGTCCCCGAGCTGCTTCTGCGCGTGGTCGGTGATCCCGACCGTCACCGTCCCGTCCGCTTCGAAGAGCGCCCACTCGTGGTCGTCCGTGTACTTGAGGTCTTTCGGAATGGTTGACATCACAGCCCCTTTCGGAATGCAAAGTGATCACTGAGTGGCAGATTGTCACGCCGTGACGCGTGACGACGGCTTCCACGCGGACGGGCGGCCGAAGGATGGTTTCGTCAGCTCGCCAGACTCCGGCACCCCGCCCTCCGGTACGGATCCGCCCCTGGAATGATCCGGTGACATGACCGCGAGACCTTCCGACGATCTGGCCGCCGCCTTCGCCCGTCTGGGGGGTGAGGACGACAGACAGATCTGGATCGAGCTGTGGGACGACTTGTGCC
>NZ_JBSFZS010000152.1:0-15043 GCF_053600395.1 Streptomyces sp. NPDC005070
CCCCGAGCGGCATCCCGGGCGGCACGTCGAGCATCAGCGCGGTCTCACCGGGCTCGACCAGCACGGGCGGCAGGTGGCCCGCGTTGGCGAAGGTGTCACCGGCACCGGGCCCCTCGCCCCGGTCTCCTCCAGCACGCGCGGCAGCAGGGTTCCGGCCGGGTCGCCGGGACGGCGCAGCGGCGGGAACAGCCGCAGATCGATGCCGAGCCGTTCCGCGAGGCCGTACGACCAGTCGCGGGTCCTCGGATTGATCAACTGCGTGGTGGAGGCGTTGGTGAGCTCGGTGCCCATCTCGCCCGTGAGCCAGTAGGCGAGCAGGTCCGGGATGAGCAACAGATGCCGGGCCGCGCCGAGTTGGGCGGAGGAGCGGGCCGCCGTGAGCTGGTACAGGGTGTTGAAGGGCGCGTACTGCAGCCCGGTCGCTGCGTACAGGTCGGCGGCGGGCAGGCTCGCCCACACCTTCTCCGCGACTCCCTCGGTGCGGGCGTCGCGGTAGTGCACCGGGTTGCCGAGCAGTGCTCCGTCGGCGTCCAGCAGACCGTAGTCCACCGCCCAGCCGTCGATGCCGACGGAGTCGACGCGCCCGGCCGCGCGCAGGCCGTCGAGGACACCCGCGTACAGCCCGAGGACGTCCCAGCGCAGCCCCTCGGGGACGCGGACCGGCCGGTTCGGGAAGCGGTGCGCCTCGGTCAGGTCGAGCGTGCCCGGGCCGACGCTGCCGACCATGACGCGCCCGCTGGACGCGCCGAGGTCGACGGCGGCGAACCTCTTGCGGGCCGTCATCGCAGGAAGGCGGCGGCGACGCCGGCGTCGACCGGGACGTGGAGCCCCGTGGTGTGCGTCAGGTCCCCGCCCGTCAGCGCGAACACGGCGGCCGCGACATGCTCCGGGAGCACCTCCCGCTTGAGGATGGTCCGCTGGGCGTAGAACTCGCCGAGCTTCTCCTCCTCGACGCCGTACGTCGCCGCCCGCTGCGCGCCCCAGCCGCCCGCGAAGATGCCGGACCCGCGCACGACACCGTCCGGATTGACCCCGTTGACCCGGATGCCGTGTGCACCCAACTCGGCTGCCAGGAGCCGTACTTGATGGGCCTGGTCGGCCTTGGTCGCGGAGTAGGCGATGTTGTTCGGGCCCGCGAAGACCGCGTTCTTGGACGCGATGTAGACGACATCGCCGCCCAGCTTCTGCGCGATCATGACCCGGGCCGCCTCGCGCGAGACGAGGAAGGAGCCCCGCGCCATGATGTCGTGCTGGAGGTCCCAGTCCTTCGCGGTGGTCTCCAGGAGCGGCTTGGAGATGGAGATCCCCGCGTTGTTGACCACCAGGTCGACCCCGCCGAAGGCCAGCACCGCGCTCTTGAAGGCCTCGGCGATCTGCTCCTCGGAGGTGACGTCCACGGCGACGGCCACGGCCTTGTCGGGGCCCCCGAGCTCGGCGGCGACCCGCTCGGCGCTGCCGGCGTCGAGGTCGGCGACCACCACGCACGCGCCCTCGGCCACCAGCCGTTCGGCGATCGCCCGGCCGATCCCGCTGCCCGCTCCCGTCACCAGGGCGACCCGGGTGGCGAGCGGCTTGGGCTTCGGCATCCGCTGGAGCTTCGCCTCCTCCAGGGCCCAGTACTCGATGCGGAACTTCTCCGACTCCTCGATTGGCGCGTA
The DNA here is from genome assembly GCF_053600395.1 of Streptomyces sp. NPDC005070. Lineage (NCBI taxonomy): Bacteria > Bacillati > Actinomycetota > Actinomycetes > Kitasatosporales > Streptomycetaceae > Streptomyces > Streptomyces sp. NPDC005070. The sequence goes on from NZ_JBSFZS010000152.1 coordinate 1,659, forward strand.
CGCCGAGACGGCCTCAGCCCCGCGCATCACGTTGATCGCGTTGACGTAGAACTCACCCGCCACCCGAGCCGTCTGCTTGTCCTTGCCGAAGGAGAACATGCCGACCCCGGGGACCAGCACGATCGCCGGGTCCGCTCCACGCATCGCGGGGGAGTCGGGCAGTGCGTGCCGCTCGTAGTACGCGGCGTACTCCACGCGGTACTCGGCGTGCAGTTCCGCGAGCCGTGCGACTGCTTCGTCGAGGGAGGCGGCCGGCGGGAGGTCGAGCACGAGCGGCCTGACCTTGGTGCGCAGGAAGTGGTCAGGACAGGAGGTGCCGAGAGCCGCGAGGCGTCCGTGTTCGGCGCGGGCGAGGAAGTCGAGCACCTCCTCGGAGTCGGTGAAGTGGCCGACGTGCGGGCGGTCCTGGGAGGCGATGGCCCGGATGTGCGGGGCGAGCGCGGCGGCCCGCTCGCGGCGTTCCGTCGGGGCGAGCGCCTCGTACCCCTCGACGACGGGCCCGAACGGTTCCGCCTTCCCCCGGCCGGCGAGGAAGGCCTCGGCGGTGCGGATGACGTAGAGCGAGTTGCGCTCGCACTCCTCGGCGGTGGCGCCCCACGCGGTGATGCCGTGGCCGCCCAGGACGCAGCCGACGGCCTCCGGGTTGTCCTCCTTGACCGCCGCGATGTCCAGCCCGAGCTGGAATCCGGGCCGCCGCCAGGGAACCCACACCACGCGGTCGCCGAAGCACTCGGCGGTCAGCTTCTCCCCGTCGGCCGCGCAGGCCAGCGCGATCCCCGAGTCGGGGTGCAGATGGTCGACGTGCGGGGCGTCGACGAGCCCGTGCATCGCCGTGTCGATGGAGGGAGCGGCGCCGCCCTTGCCGTGCAGGCAGTAGTCGAACGCGGCGACCATCTCGTCCTCGCGCTCGACGCCCGGGTACACCGCGGTCATGGCGCGCAGCCGGTCGAGCCGCAGCACCGCGAGTCCGGCCTCGGTGAGGGTGCCGAGGTCTCCGCCGGACCCCTTCACCCACATCAGTTCCACGTCACCGCCGGTCACGGGGTCGGTGTCGGTGCCCTTCGCGGAGGTGTTGCCGCCCGCGTAGTTGGTGTTGCGGGGATCGCCACCGAGCCGGCGCGACCGCGCCAGCAGAGCATCGGCTTCGGGATGGGGTGCCATGTTCCAGGTCCTTAGGAAGAGGGTGTACGTGACTGGGGAGGAACCCGAGCGGGAGCGCCCCGCCAGGGGCGCGGGGAACGGCGCGACCGGCCACGACGAGACGCGCGCTCCGCGGATCAGGGGGCGGGGCAGACGCGACACGGCGGGCCGACCGGGCCGAGCCCGCCACGCCGGGTAGCCCTCCCCGGGGAGAACGCCCCGCGCCAACGGCTAGGCCCCCCACCCCGCCTGGGTCCCCCCGACCCGCTCCGCCGCGATCCGCTCCGCGTAACCGGACCGGTGGTACGCGGCCACCGGATCCGGGTCGAGCCCCAGCTCGGTGCGGACCTCCGCGAGCAGCGGCCGGACGTCCGTGTTGTAGGCGTCCATGAGCACCGCGTTGGCGGCCAGCACATCCCCGCTCCGCTGGGCCTCGGCGAGCGCGCTGCCGTTGACGAGGAGCGCCTTGGCCGTGGCCTCCTGCACGTTCATCACGGACCGGATGATCGCCGGGATCTTCGCCTCGATGTTGTGGCACTGGTCGAGCATGAAGGCGACGTCCGGGGTGAAGCCGCCGCCACGGATCACCTCGTACATGATCCGGAAGAGCTGGAAGGGGTCGGCCGCGCCGACCATCAGGTCGTCGTCGGCGTAGAAGCGGGAGTTGAAGTCGAAGGCGCCGAGCTTGTTCTCGCGCAGCAGCGTGGCGACGATGAACTCGATGTTGGTGCCGGGGGCGTGGTGCCCGGTGTCGACCACGACCTGCGCCTTGGGGCCGAGCTTGAGGCAGTGCGCGTACGCCGTGCCCCAGTCGGGGACGTCCGTGGCGTAGAAGGCCGGCTCGAAGAACTTGTACTCGAGGAGCATCCGCTGGTCGTCGCCGAGCCGGGCGTACACCTGCGCCAAGGCCTCCGCCAGCCGGTCCTGGCGTGCGCGGAGGTCGTCCTGGCCCGGGTAGTTCGTCCCGTCGGCGAACCACAGCTTCAGGTCCCGCGAACCCGTCGCGTCCATGATGTCGACGCAGGCGAGCAGGTGGCCGACGGCCTTGCGGCGCACCGCGGCGTCCGGGTGGCAGACGGAGCCGAGCCGGTAGTCGTCGTCCTGGAAGGTGTTGGAGTTGATCGCGCCCAGCTTCAGACCGCGCTCCCCGGCGTGCTTCGCCAGCGCCGCGTAGTCGTCGGTCCTGTCCCAGGGGATGTGCAGCGCGACGGTCGGGGCCGCGCCGGTGAACTCGTGCACCGTGGCCGCGTCGTCCAGCTTCTCCCACGGCGTCCGGGGCACACCCGGTTGCGCGAACACCTTGAATCTGGTTCCCGAGTTCCCGTACGCCCACGACGGCGTCTCGACGGCCTGGGTCTTGAGCGCGGCCTTCACCGCGGCGAACTCGGTCACTTCGGGCTCCTACGACTTCGGATGCGGCAGCTTCATGGAAAGGGCTGCTCTGAAACGATTCAGCAGCGAAGTTATGAGCCCCCCGGAGGGCTGTCAACCCCTTCGGCGTGGACCGATCACCGTGACCCTCTTGTGACACCGGACCGTCGAAGAATTTCGACACGAACCCATTGACGCGACCTGGGTGGCATGCCTAACGTCCCGGCAACCCAATTGAAACCTTTCACGACGCTGTGGGCCGCCCCGCCGGCGTCGTCGAGGAGCCCCTCATGACCCACCCGTCCGACACGGGACCGGCCCCGGTGCTGGCACTGAAGGACCTCTCGAAGTCCTTCGGCGCCGTGCGCGCCCTGCGGGACGTGTCCCTGGAACTGTTCGCCGGCGAGGTGCACGCGCTCGCCGGAGAGAACGGCGCGGGCAAGTCGACCCTCATCAAGACGCTCGCCGGCGTGCACCGACCGGACGCCGGTCAGGTGCTGCTGGACGGCGAACCCACCGTCTTCCACGGTCCCGCCGACGCCCGCGACGCGGGCATCGCGGTGATCTACCAGGAGCCCACGCTCTTTCCCGACCTCTCCATCGCCGAGAACATCTTCATGGGCCGTCAGCCCCGGCGGGCGTTCGGCCGCATCGACCACAGGGCGACCCACGCGGCGACCGCCGCCCTCATGAAGCGCCTCGGCGTCGAACTCGACCCAGAGCGTCCGGCGCGCGGACTGTCCATCGCCGACCAGCAGATCGTCGAGATCGCCAAGGCGCTCTCCTTCGACGCCCGTGTCCTGATCATGGACGAGCCGACCGCCGCCCTGACGGGCAGCGAGGTGGCCCGGCTGTTCGGCGTGGTCCGGGCGCTGCGCGAGCAGGGCTCCGCGGTGCTGTTCATCTCGCACCGGCTGGAGGAGATCTTCCAGATCTGCGGGCGCGTCACGACCTTGCGCGACGGGGCCCTGATCTCCAGCGAGCCGCTGGAGGGCATGACGGAGGACGACCTCGTACGCCGGATGGTCGGCCGCGATCTCGACGAGCTCTACCCCAAGCAGGACGTCGAGGCGGGCGAAGTCGCCCTCAGCGTGCGGCGGCTGACCCGGGAGGGCGTCTTCACCGACATCTCCTTCGACGTGCGGCGCGGCGAGATCGTCGGACTCGCCGGGCTCGTCGGCGCCGGCCGTACGGAGGTCGCGCGGTCGGTGTTCGGCGTGGACCGCTGGGACGCCGGAGAGGTGGAGGTCGACGGCCGCGCGCTGACCAACGGCGCCCCCTCCGTCGCCATGGCGGCCGGACTCGCCCTCGTCCCCGAGGACCGGCGCGCCCAGGGCCTGGTGATGGACATGTCCATCGAGCGCAACATCGGCCTGACCGGGCTGCGTACGACGGCCAGGGCGGGCCTCATGGACCGCGGGGCCGAGCGCAGCCGGTCCCTCGACTGGGCGGTCAGGCTCCAGGTCAAGTACGCCCGGATCGCCGACACCGTCGCCACGCTCTCCGGCGGCAACCAGCAGAAGGTCGTCCTCGCCAAATGGCTGGCCACCGGCCCCAGGGTGCTGATCGTCGACGAGCCGACCCGTGGCATCGACGTCGGCACCAAGGCCGAAGTGCACCGGCTGCTCGGCGAGTTGGCCGCCGACGGGGTGGCCGTCCTGATGATCTCCTCCGATCTGCCCGAGATCCTCGGCATGGCCGACCGCGTGCTCGTGATGCACGAGGGCCGGCTCACCGCCGAGATCCCACGCTCCGAAGCCACCGAGGAATCCGTGATGGCCGCCGCCACCGGGAGGGCCGCCGCATGACAGCCGTCGAGAGGGCCGCCCGCACGACAGTCATCGAGAGGGCTGCCCGAATGACCCCGATCGCCCCCCGGAGGGCCGCCGCATGACGGTCACCGCGCCCACCCCCGCCCCCGCCACCGAGGTGCCCAGGTCCAGCGGCACCCGCCTGGTGGACCGCGTCTTCAAGATGCGTGAACTCGCCATCCTGGCCGTCTTCCTGGTGATGATCGCCGTCACCCAGCTCGGCAACAGCGAGTTCCTGTCCGAGCAGGGCATCAAGGACCTGCTGCTCAACGCGACGATCCTCGTGCTGGTCGCCACCGGCCAGTCACTCGTCGTCATCACCCGCAACGTCGACCTGTCGGTCGGCTCGACCCTCGGCATCAGCGCCTTCGCGGCCGGCACCTACCTCCAGGGCGGCGGCAACCCCGTCGTCGCGGTCCTCCTCGCGGTGCTGCTCGGCGTCGGCTGCGGACTGGTCAACGGCGCGCTCGTCAGCCTCGGCCAGGTACCCGCCCTCGTCGTCACCCTCGGCACCCTCTACATCATCCGCGGCATCGACTCCATCTGGGTCGGCTCCCGTCAGATCACCGCGGCCGATCTCCCCGGCGGATTCGTCGACTTCGGCTCCGGCGGCCTCTCGGCGGTCCCGTACCTCGCGCTGATCGCCCTGGCCGTCCTGGTGGTGGCCGCCTACTACCTGAAGCACTTCGGCAGCGGCCGCGAGCTCTACGCGCTCGGCTCGAACCCGGAGGCCGCGCGGCTGGCCGGCATCCCGGTCCGCAAACGCATCCTGACCGCGTACGTCGTCTGCGGCGGCCTCGCCGGACTCGCGGGCGCCCTCTATCTCGCCCGGTTCGGCAACGTCGACTCCGGCACCGGCAACGGCTACGAACTCACCGTCGTCAGCGCGGTCGTGGTCGGCGGCGTCGTCTTCACCGGCGGCTCCGGCAGCGTCTACGGAGCCGCGCTCGGCGCCCTGCTGCTCACCTCGGTCAACAGCGTCCTGCCCGCTCTCGGCGTCAGCTCCGTCTGGGTGCTCGCCATCAACGGTGTCCTGCTCATCCTCGCCATCGCGGTCGACCGGATCGTCGCGCTGCGCGTGGCCTCCGCACTGAAGAAGAGGAACGCCCGCCATGGCTGACTCCGCTCTCGCGCGCGCCGTCCGCTGGGACACGGTCGTCGGCGCCCTCCTCATCGTCCTGCTGCTCTTCTCCTTCTCCTTCGTGGACGGCTTCGGCAACGTGCTCAACCTGTCGTTCCTGATCGGCAACACCCTGCCGATCGCGCTGATCGCCCTGCCCATGACCCTGCTCGTGGTGGCCGGCGAGATCGACCTGTCCGTCGCCTCCACGGCCGGGCTGTCCGGATCGGTGATGGGCGCCCTGTGGAACCAGGGCATGGCGATCGAGACGATCATTCCGCTCTGCCTGGTGCTCGGCGTGGTGTGCGGGCTCGTCAACGGCCTGCTCGTGACCCGGCTCGGACTGCCCTCCCTCGCCGTCACCATCGGCACCCTCGCCGCCTACCGGGGCATCGCGCAGATCGTGCTCGGCTCCGACGCCGTCACCGACTTCCCCACCCAGTACCAGGACTTCGCGGCCGGACGCATCGGGGACACGTTCCTCCCGCAGGCACTCCCGCTCTTCCTGGTGCTGCTCGTGATCGCCGTGGTCGTGCTGCACGCCACCCCCTTCGGGCGCTCCGCGTTCGCGATCGGCGCCAACGAGGAGGCCGCCCGGTTCGCCGGGATCCGGGTCAAGCGGCAGAAGCTGCTCCTGTTCGTCGCGACCGGCCTCATGGCCTCGCTGACCGGGGTGTTCTGGACCCTGCACTACGCCAGCGCCCGCTACGACAACGCCACCGGGCTCGAACTGTCCGTCGTGGCCGCCGTTCTGCTCGGCGGTATCGACTTCGACGGCGGCAAGGGCACGCTCGGCGGCGCGATCGCGGGCGTCTTCCTGCTCGGCTCGCTCCAGAACGTGATGAGCCTCCTCAACGTCTCCGCGCAGTCGCAGATCGTCGTCACCGGCGTCCTGCTCGTCGTCTCCGTGCTCGGCCCCCGGGTCGGGCGCCAGATCTCCGTGGCGAGGGCGGGCCGCAGAGCCGCCGCCCCGACTCCGGTCCCGTAACCCCGTTCCGCTCAGCCTCGTACTCGTCACCTCGGTCCGCTCACCGTCGCAAAGGAACCCTCAGCCATGCGCAAGTCATCGATCCGCCGTACCTGTGCGGCACTCGCCGCCGTCACCTCTCTCGCCCTGGCCGTCACCGCCTGCGGCGGCACCACCAAGAACGACGTCAAGGACTCGGGCGGCTCCGGCGCCGCCGCCGGCGCCAAGGCCGACCCGAACGCGGCCACCAAGAAGGGGCTCACCGTCGGCTTCCTGCCCAAGGCGGTCAACAACCCGTACTTCACCTCCGCGGACAAGGGCGGTGAGAAGGCGCTGACCGAACTGGGCTCGAAGTACAAGGAGGTCGGCACCAACAGCGCCACCGACACCAGCGGCCAGGTGAGTTACGTCAACACGCTCACCCAGCAGCAGGTCGACGCGATGGCGGTCTCCGCGCAGGACCCCGGTGCCCTGTGCACCGCGCTCAAGCAGGCCATGACGAACAAGATCAAGGTCGTCACCTACGACTCCGACACCAAGGCCGACTGCCGCAACGCCTTCGTCTCGCAGGCGAGCGCCGAGGACCTCGGCCGCACCGAGGTGCAACTGCTCGCCGAACAGATCGGCTACAAGGGCGAGATCGCGATTCTGTCCGCCGGGCAGACCGCCACGAACCAGAACACCTGGATCGACTACATGAAGGAGGAGCTGAAGGACCCCAAGTACAAGGACGTCAAGCTGGTCAAGGTCGCCTACGGCAACGACGAGGCCCAGCAGTCCTTCCAGCAGACGCAGGGGTTGCTCCAGGAGCACCCGAACCTGAAGGGGATCATCTCTCCGACCACGGTGGGCATCAAGGCTGCCGCCCAGTACCTGTCCGGCTCCAAGTACAAGGGCAAGGTCAAGCTGACCGGCCTCGGCACCCCCAACGACATGCGCAAGTATGTCAAGAACGGCACGGTCGAGGGCTTCGAGCTGTGGGACCCGGCCAAGCTCGGCGAGCTGGCCGCGCGCACCGCCGTGGCGCTCGCCTCGGGGCAGATCACCGGCAAGGAGGGCGAGACCTTCAAGGCCGGCGCCATGGGGTCCTTCACCATCGGCAAGGACGGTGTGATCAGCCTCGGCAAGCCGACCGTCTTCGACGCGAAGAACATCGACCAGTTCGACTTCTGACGTCCCGCCGGGCCGGCGCTCCCACGGTGGGCCGGCCCGACTCCCAGGCCCCGGAGGGTCATCGGTGCAGCGCGTGTGCTTTCTGCTGAAGGTCCGTGCGGACCGCCTCGACGAGTACCGCGAGCTGCACGCCGCCGTGTGGCCCGAGATGCTCGACGCGCTCTCGGCCACCGGCTGGCACAACTACTCGCTCTTCCTGCGCGAGGACGGCCTGCTGGTCGGCTATCTGGAGACCGAGGACTTCGCGGCCGCGCGGGCCGCCATGGAAGCCACCGATGTCAACGCCCGCTGGCAGAAGGAGATGGCGCCGTTCTTCACCGCGTTGGACGGCGCCAGACCCGACGAGGCCATGACGCCTCTCACCGAGGTGTTCCACCTCGCCTGACGCGGACCGCCCGGCCGACGCGTGCGCCCGCCCTCCGCCGTCTCGACGGCCGGGCTCGCGCGTGAGGTGCCGGACGTGCCGCCTCGCGTGTCCCGTACCGCCCGAACCGTCCGCCCGCAGACCGATCGAGGAGCCCGTACATGAGACGACGCACGGTACTGACGACGGCCCTGCTGGGTACCGTGGCAGCCCCCGCCCTCACGGCGGGGACGGCCCGGGCGGCCGCCCCCGGACCCTCCGTGACGCTGACCGGCACCACCCGACTCGACGCCCAGGCCCTCTACTTCGTCTCCTACGACGGGCTGGTCAACAACAACTCGTTCCAGAAGAACGGTCTGTTGACCTACCAGGGCTACCAGTACGCGGCCTGGTACACCGGTGACCGCAGCGCGGTCGTCGCCCGTCGCGTCCTGGGCGCCTCCACCTGGTCCACGATCACGCTCGGCCACAAGCTCAAGAGCGACGACTCCCACAACGTGATCTCCATGGGCGTCTCCAGGACCGACGGCAGGCTGCACCTGACCATGGACGCGCACAGCGACGGCTTCTTCTACGTCAAGTCGGTGGCCGGGCTGCTCGACCGTCCCGCGTCGACGGCCTGGACGCCGGCCGTCCTCGGGGCCGTCCAGACCTCCCTGGACGGCCTGGCGCTCACCACGCAGTTCACCTATCCGCAGTTCGTCGCCACACCGGAGGGCCGCCTCCAGCTCTCGTACCGCGTCGGCGTCTCGGGGAACGGGCGCAACGCCCTCGCGGAGTACGACGGTTCGTCCTGGACCGCGCTCGGCGAGTGGTCCGCCTCCACCGGGACCTACACCAGCGCGCACGGATCGAGCACCGCCCGCAACATGTACCTGCACGGGATCGACTACGACGTGAACGGGCGGCTGCACTCCCTCTTCACCTGGCGCGAGCAGAACGCCGCCGTGATGTGCAGCGCCGGCGGCGTCACCAACCACGACACCGGCTACGTCTACTCCACCGACCGGGGCCGGAGCTGGCGCAACGACGCGGGCACCGTCGTCGGCACCACCGGAACCTCGGGCACCGTCGCCGTCACCGACGCCGGACTCGCCGTCGACTCCCTCGATCCCGACCACTCCCTGATGAACCAGGAGAGCCAGGCCACCGACTCGACGGGACTGCCGCACGCGATCATCAGCTATGTGCCCGGACGCTTCGGACAGTGCACCACCAACTACGTGAAGGACCGTACGGCGAACGGCCGGGCCTTCCACCTCCGCAAGGGCTCCTCGGGCGGCTGGACCAAGACCGAGATCCCCCTCGCCCTGAACTCCAGCCAGCGCACCAAGCTGGTCCTCGACCGGTACGACAACGCCTACGCGATCCTGCCGTTCGGGCGGATCGCGGGCGCCTCCAAGTCCTCCGGGCACACCGACTGGACGCTCCTGTTCGACGGCGGCGGCCTGAACGCCTTCGGCGAGGTCGTCATCGACGAGACACGCGTCCCACAGGACGGGACGCTGTCCGTGATGTACCAGGAGAAGTCCACCGGCACCACGCCGTCGGCCCTGCACGTCGTCGATTTCCGCCTGCCCTCCTGACCCCTGACTCGGGCCCTCTCGCGGATAATGTGAGGGCCCGCCCGCCGCTGCTCGCTCTACTCGTGGAGGTTCCCGCCCGATGGTCCAGTCGGTGGGTATCAAGGACGTCGCCCGTGCCGCCGGAGTCTCCGTCGGCACGGTCTCGAACGTGATCAACCGCCCCGACTCGGTGGCGTCCGAGACGAGGGCCCGCGTCCTGTCCGCCATCGACCGCCTCGGCTACGTGCGCAGCGAGTCGGCACGCCAGCTCCGGGCCGGACGCAGCCGGATCATGGGTCTCCTCGTCCTCGACATGGGCAACCCGTTCTTCGTGGACGTCGCCCGCGGCGCCGAGCGCGCCGCGCGGGAGGCCGGACTCGGGGTGATGGTCTGCAACAGCGCCCAGTCCCCGAGCGAGGAGGCCGACTATCTGTCGCTCTTCGCCGAGCAGCGGGTGCGCGGGGTGCTCCTGACACCGTCCGACGCGAGCGGACGCAACATCGAGGCGTTCCGCCGCAACGGCATCCCCTTCGTGCTGGTCGACCGCGTCGCCGAGGGCACCACCGAGTGCTCGGTCTCCGTCGACGACGTGGCGGGCGGCGCGCTGGCCGTCCGGCACCTCGTGGACGCCGGACACCGCTCGATCGCGTACGTCAGCGGCCCACCCGGTCTCAGCCAGGTGAGGGACCGCCGTACGGGCGCTCTGAACGCCCTGCGCGAGGCCGGCCTCGGCCCGGAGAACCTGCGCGAGCTGCCCACCGAGCGCCTCGACGTGGCCGCCGGGCGCGACGCCGGCGCCCGGCTCCTCGGCCTCGCCGAACGGCCCACCGCCGTCTTCTGCGCCAACGACCTGCTCGCCCTCGGACTCCTGCAGGCCATGTACGCGGCCGGCGTCGGCGTGCCCGACGACCTCGCGATCGTCGGTTACGACGACATCGAGTTCGCGGCCGCCGCGGCCGTCCCGCTCACCTCCGTGCGCCAGCCGGCCGGGACCATGGGAGCCCTCGCGGCCGAGCTGCTCCTGGAGGAGATCGACGCGGAGACCGCGCCCACGCAGCACGAACACCGCCGTGTCGTGCTCCAGCCGGAACTGGTCGTGCGCCGCTCCAGCCTGGCGGCCCGCTGACCAGCGGTTCAGTTCCCCGTCACCGGCCTGCTGAGTCACTGTTCAGTTCGTCTTCCCGCTCCCCGGGCCGCGGAGCCCGGGCGGCATGTGCTCAACTGGGACGCAGCCTGGAATCCGTACGACTCGGGAGACCTGTTGACCGTCAGCTACCGCCAGCCCGGTGTCGTCCTCACCGACCACCGCTTCACTGTGCCGCTCGACCACGACCGGCCGGCGGGCGAGACCATCGAACTGTTCGCCCGCGAGGTCGTCGCGAGCGACAAGGCGCACCAGAATCTGCCGTGGATGGTCTACCTCCAGGGCGGCCCCGGCTTCGGGGCGAATCGTTTCGTCGGCCGTCAGGCCTGGCTCGACCGGGCCCTGAAGGACTTCCGCGTCCTGCTCCTCGACCAGCGCGGCACCGGACACTCCACGCCCGCCAACCGGCAGACCCTCCCGCTGCGCGGCGGCGCCCGCGAGCAGGCCGACTACCTCGCGCTGTTCCGCGCCGACTCCATCGTCCGGGACTGCGAGGCCATCCGGCCCGCACTCACCGGCGGAGCACCCTGGACCGTCCTCGGCCAGAGCTTCGGCGGCTTCTGCACTGTGCACTACCTCTCCAGCGCCCCCGAGGGGCTGAGCGCCGCCGTCGTCACCGGCGGTCTGCCCTCCCTCGACGGGCACGCGGACGACGTGTACCGCGCCGCCTACCCGCGCATCGAGCGCAAGGTCGCCGCGCACTACGCCCGCTACCCGCAGGACGTCGAGCGCGCCCGCCGCATCGCGGAGTACCTGCTCCAGCACGAGCCGGTGCTCGGCGGCGGCTACCGCCTGACCGCCGAGGCCTTCCAGTCGCTCGGCATCCTCCTCGGCGGCGGCGACGGCAGCCACCGCCTGCACTACCTGCTGGAGGACGCCTTCGTCCGCACCCCGCAGGGCCACGCGCTCTCCGACGCCTTCCAGGAGGAGGTCCAGGCGCTTCTGTCGTACGCGGGCCACCCCCTGTACGCGCTCGTCCACGAGGCCATCTACGCCCAGGACGGCCGTCCCACCGCCTGGTCCGCCGAACGGGTGCGCGCCGAGTTCCCGCAGTTCGACGCGGCCAAGACGCTCGCGGACGACGGGCCGCTGCTGTTCACCGGCGAGTCCGTGCACCCCTGGATGTTCGAGACCGACCCGGCGCTGCGCCCGCTGCGCGACACCGCCGAGGAACTGGCCGCCCGCACCGACTGGGCGCCGCTGTACGACCCGGCCCGGCTCGCCGCGAACGAGGTACCGGTCGCGGCGGCGGTCTACCACGACGACATGTATGTCGACGCCGGCCACTCCCTGGCCACCGCCCGTGCCGTCCGGGGTCTGCGCACCTGGGTGACCGACGAGTTCGAGCACGACGGCGTACGGGCCGGCGGGCCGCGCGTGCTCGACCGGCTGCTGGCGCTCACGCGCGACGACGTCTGAGACACCCGGCCTCCTCTAGGATTCTGACGGACTGTCAGAATCCTGAGGGGGTACGGATGATCGACACCACCCGCACGGACATTCCGGTGGGCGAGGAACGGCTCCGCCTCGACGTCGAGGACGGGATCGGCGTCCTCACCCTGTGCCGGCCCGCGAAGCTCAACGCGTGGAGCTGGGAGTCCACGCGCCAACTCGGCCTGTTCGCCGACCGGATCCGCTTCGACCCGTCGGTCCGGGCGGTGCTGCTGCGGGCCGAGGGGCGGGCCTTCTGTGCGGGGATCGACGTGAGCGCCCCGGGCGGCGCGATCACCGGCCGCTCGGGTGCCGAACGCGCCCGCGCCTACTACGAGGGCATCCGCTGGGCCCACGAGCGCTTCGCGGCCTTCGCGCGGCTGCCGCAGCCCGTCGTCGCGGCCGTCCAGGGCTACTGCCTCGGTTTCGGCTTCGAGCTCGCGCTGATGGCGGACATCAGAATCGCCTCCCGCGACGCCGTGTTCGCCCTGCCCGAGGCCCAGTTGGGGCTCGCCGTCGACGCCGGCGGGGACCTGCGGATCGCCCGCGAGGCGGGCGCCGGGTGGGCGAAGTACCTCGCGCTGACCGGGAGACGACTGGACGCGGCGACGGCCGAACGCCTGCACCTCGTCCAACTCGTCACGGAAGAAGCCGCGTTGGAGGAGACGGCCCGAGCCGTCGCCGCCGAGATCGCGGCGAACGCGCCGCTCGCCGTGCAGGGTGTCAAGCACGACATCGACGCGTACGCCGAAGCCCCGCTGACCGCCGCGCTCGACCGGACCGCCCTGTCGGCCGCGCTCACCCTCACCTCCGAGGACGCGGCGGAGGGGTACACGGCCAAGGGCGCCCGCCGCGCGCCCCGCTTCGAGGGAAAGTGACCCACGTGTTTTGATCGGTCACTGTTGTGTACGACGAGACAGCCAGGGGGGAACCGATGCACGACAGTGAACTTCTCGCGGACAGGTTCGAGGAGCACCGGGGCCGGCTGCGGGCGGTGGCCTACCGGATGCTGGGATCGCTGAGCGAGGCGGACGACGCCGTCCAGGAGACGTGGCTGAAGCTCGGCCGCACCGACCCGGACGAGATCAGGAACCTGGCCGGCTGGCTGACCACCGTGACCGGCCGGGTGTGCCTGGACATGCTGCGCTCCCGCACCGCGCGCCGCGAGGACCCGCTGGAGCCCTCCGGCACCTTCGTCCCCGACCCCGTCGGCCATCCGGGCGCAGTCGCCGCGCAGCGACGCCAGATCGCCTTCCACGTCGCCGACCGGGCCGAGCGAAGCAGTGCCGTGGACCTTGA
>NZ_JBSFZS010000153.1:0-15007 GCF_053600395.1 Streptomyces sp. NPDC005070
GCTCTTCCGATCTGGTACATCGATGCCCGTCGCCACCGACGCCCACCCCTCACCCAACGGCGACGGGCTGACGCACCGGCACGGCCCCGACCCACCCCCGCCCTCCCCCCACCGGAACCCGCGTGCTGAGATGCGGTGCTGTAGCCGTTCTGCGACACAGCACCGCGGAACCCCTGGGCCCGGGCGCCCGTCTCGTTCCACGGAACCCACGGGAGGCACACATGCAACGGCGTTCGTTCATCGGCGGAACCACCGCCGTCCTCGCGGCGGCGGCGACGTCCGCCTGCAGCGGCAGCGACAAGGGCGGCGCGCACGCCGACGGCAAGGCGGGGCCCACGAGCGCCACGGGCGGCGCGGCCGACACCACCGGCATACGGACGGCGACCGCGGCCAACCGGGCGGCAGCCAACTGGACCGCGCTGTCCCACCAACTGGACGGCGCCCTGATCCGCCCCGGCGACCGGAGCTGGACCGCCGCCCACCAGCTCTACAACACGCGCTTCGACAACCTGAAGCCCGCCGCCGTCGCCTACGTCGCGCACGCCGACGACATCCGCACGACGATGGACTACGCCCGCGCCCACGGTGTGAAGGTCTCGATCCGCAACGGCGGCCACTCCTACGCGGGTTGGTCCTCCGGCGACGGCCGCCTGATCATCGACGTCTCCAAGCTGAACAAGATCCGCGCCTCGGCGAACGAGGCGGTCGTCGGCGCCGGTTCCAAACTGATCGACGTCTATCGCGCGCTGGCCGCGAAGGGCGTCACCATCCCCGCCGGCTCCTGCCCCACCGTCGGCGTCTCCGGCCTGACCCTGGGCGGCGGCCACGGCGTCGTGTCACGGGCGTACGGACTGACCTGCGACAGCCTCACCCAGGCGACGCTGATCACCGCCGACGGCAAGCAGCTCACCGCGAACGCGACCGAGAACAAGGACCTGTTCTGGGCGCTGCGCGGCGCCGGCAACGGCAACTTCGGCGTCGTCACCGAGCTCCGGTTCAAGACCCACCCCGCGCCGCAGGGCGTCTCGGCGTACATGACCTGGCCGTGGGCCAAGGCCGCCGCGGTGGTGAAAGCCTGGCAGGAGTGGGGCCCGAGCCAGCCGGACGAGATCTGGTCGTCCTGTCACCTGGCCAACGTGCCCGGCGGCACGCCCACCGTCTCCATCGCCGCCTTCTCCCTCGGCACCTACGGCGAACTCCAGAACGCGGTGGACCGACTGGCGGACCGGATCGGCTCTCCCGCGCGCAGCGTCTCCCTCAAGCGGCGCTCGTACGAGGAGTCGATGGAGGTGTACGCGGGCTGCTCGTCGTTCTCCGCCGACGCCCAGTGCCATCTGCCGGGGTCGACGCCGGGCCGCAGCCCGCAGGGCGCCCTCGGCCGTGAGACGTACGCGGCCCGTTCGGACTTCTTCGACCGGTCCATCTCGGCGGCCGGCGTCCAGACCCTCCTGAACCAGATCTCCGCGGTGCGGGGCGGCGCCGGCAGCATCGCGCTCACCGCGCTGGGCGGCGCCGTCAACCGCGTCGCGCCCACGTCCACGGCGTTCGTGCACCGCCGTTCGCGCATGCTCGCCCAGTACATCGTCTCCTGGCGGGCGGGCACCTCCGGCGGCACCGCCCAGTCCTGGCTGACGGGCGCCCACAACGCGATGACCCGGTACGCCTCGGGCGCGGCCTACCAGAACTACACCGACGCGACGCTGACCAACTGGCGCAAGGCGTACTACGGAGACGCGGCCACCCGGCTGACGGCGCTGAAGCACCAGTACGACCCGAACCGCTTCTTCTCGTTCCCCCAGGCGCTCTGAGGGTGCCACGGGCAGCCGCGCAGGCGTGGCGGCCCGGCCCGCGGAGCGCTACGCGGCGAGGTCCCTTTCCTCCGTGTGCTCGGCCCGCGCCCCCGGGATCAGCGTCTCCTGCCCGGCGGGTGCGGCGCCGCGCGACCGGATCAGCCGGCCCGCGCGCGGTGCCGTCTCGACGGCCTTCATGACCGGGGTGAGCAGGGCCATGGCGAGCGGCGACAGCAGCAGGACGACGGCCGTGCCGAGCGCGAATCCGCCGATGACGTCCGTCGGGTAGTGCACGCCCATGAAGACCCGGCAGAACCCTTCGAGCAGCGCCAGCGCGATCCCGGCGAGCCCGAACCTCCGGTGGGCGACGAAGAGCCCGACACCCATCGCCATGGTGATCGTCGCGTGGTCGCTGACGAAGGAGAAGTCGGTCTTGCCGCCCACGAGGACGTCAAGGCCCTGGTGGTCCACGGAGGGGCGCGGACGCTCCACGAAACCCCTTATCGGGACGTTCACGAGGAGGGCGACACCGGCCGCGAGCGGGGTCCAGACGAGTGCGGCCACGGTCGCGGCCGCGTCGGATCCGCCCCGCCGCCGCACGGTCGACCAGCACCACACGACCAGCAGGACCATCGCGAGCAGGAGACCCCACTCGCCGACGAACTCCATGATCCGGTCGGCCCAGTGCGGCGTGTGCTTGGCCAGGCCATTGATGTCGTAGAGCAGGTCGACGTCGGGGTTCGAACCGGATTCGGCGAGTTGCGCCATGGCGCTGCGGCCCCTTCGTCGTCATTCCCGCGACCGCGCCCTTTCGCGCGCCGCTCCGTCCACCCCCGTGGTTGTAGATCGGTTCTCTACGTCAAAAGGAACGCACGGTTCCCTCGATTACGTTCCACCCTCCACCGAATGATCACGCACACGTTATCGAAGAGAGATATCGCCGCAGGTCAGAGGGTGGATTCATACCGAAGTGGGCAATGCTTTCGCGCCATCCTCGGTCACCCGGGTGGCCCCGAAGTAGTCGGGCGTGTCGACGGGATCGAACCGGATGACGGCACCGGGCCGGGGAGCGTCGATCATGTATCCGCCGCCCACGTAGATGCCCACGTGCCGGATGGCGCGGGAGTTGGTGAGGTCGTCCGAGAAGAAGACCAGGTCCCCGGGCAGCAGTTCGTCCCGCTTGGGGTGCGGCCCCGCGTTGTACTGGTCGTTGGCCACCCGCGGCAGGGTCACCCCGACGCTGTCGTACGAGGCTTTGGTCAGACCCGAGCAGTCGAACCGTCCGCCCTGGTCAGTCGTGCCGTTGCCACCCCACAGGTAGGGCGTGCCGAGCTTCTTCTGCGCGTACGTGATGGCCCCCGCGGCCTGCTTCGAGGGGTCCACACGGGTGACGGGAGCGGCGAAGCTCTTCGCCAGCGTGGTGATCGTCTTCACGTAGTTCCGGGTCTCCGCGTACGGCGGCACGCCCCCGTACTTGATGACCGCGTAGGCGCCCGCGTTGTAGGCGGCGAGCATGTTCTCGGTGACGTTTCCCGGAGCGTTCTTCACATAGGAGGCGAGCTCGCAGTCGTACGAGGCGGCCGACGGAATCGCGTCATTCGGGTTCCACACGTCGCGGACGCCGTCCCCGTCGCCGTCGACGCCGTGCGTGGCCCACGTCCCCGGAATGAATTGCGCTATCCCTTGCGCCTGCGCCGGGCTCTTCGCGTTGGGATTGAATCCGCTCTCCTGATAGAGCTGCGCGGCGAGCAGGGCGGGATTGATCGCGCCGCAGAGATTGCCCCACTTCTGTACGAGGGACTGGTACGCGGCGGGCACCGCGCCCTTGGCGAGCCCGACCGATCCGCCGCCGATGCCGCCCGCGAGGTTCCCGGCGACCAGGTAGACCCCGACGACGAGCACCATCACGAAGCCCATCCCCGCGCCCACGGCCGCGATCGCCACGATCCAGGCCTTACGCACCGTCAACCGCCCCTCGCCGCCCAGGAGTCCGCCGACGTCAGTGTAGAGGCGGGCCCCTGCGCGAGAGGGGTGTCGCGCGCACGGACGGAGCGGTATGTCCCGTCGGAGTGGCGTCAACCGGCCAGTGCGGCCACGTGGTACAGATCCTCGGCCTCGGTGCCGAACACGGGGCTGTACGAGACGTCGTCGGTGTCCCCGCCCTGTTCGTGGCCGCCGATGACGCCGACGACCGCCCCGTCCCCGTTCACCCAGGGGCTGCCGCTGGTTCCGCCGGCGAAGGCGGGACACGCGACGCGCTGCTGCGTACGGCTCTCGGCGGTGGGCTTGTCGGTGCAGGTGACGGGGGTGTCGAGGGAGCCGGGGTATCCGGTGACGGTGACGGCGGTGGCCCCGGTGGCGCGGTGCGCGGCGAAGGCGTTCGCGCCGCCGACGACGTCCTCGACCTCCTCGCCGTCGCGGGTGGCGAGCACGGCGAAGGCGACGTCGCTGTCCTCGTCCTGGTCCCTCCTCCACCCTTCGGGGAGGAAGGAGCCCTCGACGTCCCAGAACCCGTGGGGCGCCTTGCCGTCCCGGTAACCGGGCGCGAAGGACAGCTCCGCCTCGCCGTCCAGGCAGTGGGCGGCCGTGATGAGGAGATCCCGCCCCTCGCTGTGCACGACGGACGCCGTGCAGAAGTGCCCGCCGGCGCCCCCGCTCGCGGCGCTCCCGTGGAACAGGGCGCCCACCCGGGCGCTCCGGCCGTTCTCGGCGGCCGGAACGGTCACACCGAACGGCCCGGGGCCGTCGTCGGCCGCGGCGACGGACGAGGACGTCACCGCGAGCAGCACCAGGGCCGCACCGAGCAGTACCGGCCGCCGGGTCTCCGGGAGACGGGTGATGCGGATGCTCTTCATCGCCCCTCACCTTGCCGCAAGCGGGTGAGAAAAACCTCGGACCAGTCCGAGTATCACCTGTGAACGCCTACCCCGCCCGGCCACCGCGGCCCACCTGCCACGACAGCCCCACTCGCCCCGCCGGCACCCTGCCACGACAGCCCCGCCCGCGCCCGCCCCCGTGCACGCCGGCGCGGGCCCGCGCGAGGTGCGCACGCCGACTCCGGAGCGGTGAGGCGGCGGGCGGAGAAGGGCCGCAGGGCGACACGACGATCCCCGGGGAGCGGTGATCGTCGTGGAGTCGGAGGGCGCGGGACCGGGGCGGGGATACGGTGGCCGTGAACGTCTGCGATCACACAGGGGAGTTGGAGTCCGCGATGCCCACACCCGTCCGGCGGAAGTCCGAAGGGCCCGACCGTGGCTGACATCCCCTCCGGCCTCGACTGGACCCGTGCCGCCCCCGAGGACGCGACCGGTCCGGGCCCCTGGATCGAACTCGCCTTCGGCGAGGACGACTTGGTCTACATCAGGGAGACCGGCGACCCGGAGAACGTCGTGACGACCACCCGCAGGAAATGGGACGCGTTCGTCCTGGGGGTCCAGGCGGGCGAGTTCGACCACTTCGTCGAGGGGCTGCAGGACGGCCCCGGAGCGCACGGCGCGACGCCGCCACCCGCGCAATCCCCCTGAAACGGCCGCGCGTTGGTTCAAGCGGCCGTCAGCCGCCGACCACCCGTGAGCCATGGGCGGGTCACGCGCCCGCCCGCACCACTCCGTCGGCGGCACCAAGCCGGCCGAGCCGACCTCCACCACCCGCGGCCGGACCGAGTCGGCCTGGAAGACCATCAGCACCGAGGGCACCGGCTCCGACTGCTCCTCGTACGACAGTGACTCCCTTCAGGGTGCCGCCGAGGGCGTGGACGCCCGCGATGGGTGCCGAGGCGTTGATGCCGCCGAACGTGTACCAGCCGCCCGTGATGCCGTACCGGTCGTGCACCGCGTTCCGTCCGTCCACCCCGCGCGGCCCCGGCGACCCGGGGAACACCGGCGCGACGCACCGTCAGAAGAGCTCCGCCGGAACCGAGTCCGTTCGAATATCGCCCCGCGCGCGAGACGTAGAAGGGGACAACGACGGAACCACGCGCCAGGTTTCGCTTCCGCTTCATTGCCCGGCGTGACCACCCGTGATACACAGAGTGACGATACGACTCTCGTACACCGCCGTACGCCTCCCGCAGGGGTCCCGCGTACGCCGGTGACAAGGAATTCGCACGAATCCCGCCAACCAATGACGTCAAGTCGACATACGAAGGCGTCATTGTCGGCGAGAATGGGCCCGACCTCTGCGCACAGTGGCAGGGGGTGCAGAACTACCCACTAGGGGCGGTGACTTACATGCTTTTCGCAGCCGACAAGGGCGACATCAACACAATCATCGGTGGAATCGCCCCGGACTGGGGCCCCTTCGGCAGCCTGGGCAACGAAGCCAAGGTGATGGTCGAGGTGGTGATGGCGGTGGCCATCCTGCTCTGCCTCGGCATCGCGATCTGGGGTGCGGCCAAACAGCGCATCGGCGCGACCGCGCTCCGCGACACCTTCAGCGCCGAACAGGGCAAGGGACTCATCATCGCCGGGCTCACCGGGGTCTTCATCATCGGATCCCTCGGCACACTCTTCACCATCGTGTACGGCATGGCCGTGTAGCCCGGCACGGCCGCGCCGCACCCGGCGTGCCGTCAGTACCCGGCCGGGCGCGCCCGGACTCTCGCCCTCCGATCCATCCGTCCGTCGTGCCCACCGGCTGAGGTTGCAACTCCCTGATGTCCAGTCACCACACCGCGCCCGCGCGGGAACCAGCACGGCTACCGTCGTACTACGTGGTTCAGCGAGAGATTGAGGGGGCGTACGCGGCATGAGTCTCGGTGACGAACCCGGGTACGGCGACGGCCCGCGCGGCGAGGAAGGGGGGTACGGCGGCTCCGGCCAGACCCGTACCCGTCTGCCCGACCGTCCGGGCGACGTCTACGGCGGCGCGCGGCGCGGACGCGGATCCTCCTCGCGGAGCCTGGTCACGGTCGTCGGTGTGGTCGTCCTGCTCATCGCCGCGATCGCCTTCGCGAACCGCGGGGACGACGCGGCCTCGTCCGGCGACGGCAGCGGCGAGAAGGCGAAGACGTCCCCGACGGCGGCCTCCGGCAACCACCCGGTGACGACGAAGTCCGCCGGCATCCCGTCAGGCTTCCCCCACACGCCGGAGGGGGCACAGAGCGCGGCGACGAATTACGCGGTGGCGCTGGGTTCGTCCGACATGTTCGAGAAGTCCAGGCGGGACCAGATCCTCGCGACCGTGATCGCACCCTCCAAGGTGTCCGAGTTCGAGGCGACGCTGGACGAGGCGTACACGCCGCAGTTCAACAAGAACGTGGGTCTGAACGAGGACGGATCGGCTCCGCAGGGCTACACATTCGTCTCACGCACGAGTCCCATCGGGACCAAGACCACCCAGTCCTCGGACAACGCGGCGACCGTCGAGGTCTGGTGCGGGGGTCTTCTCGGTCTCGCCGGTGAGAACTCGACCAACCCGGTCACCAGCAGCTGGTTCACCATCACCATGAAGCTGGAGTGGACCGGTGGCGACTGGAAGATCGTCTCGCACTCCCAGAAGGACGGCCCCGCGCCCGTCCCGGGCGACGACCGCGCCTCCAGCGCCGACGACATCGCGAAGGCCGTCGAGGAGTACGGAGGGTTCACGTATGCCCGCTAACCACCGCGTACTCAAACTGACCGCGGTCATCGGGGCCGTACAGGCCTCGGCGGTGCTGCTGGCCACGAGAGCGGTCGCCGCGCCCACGCCGTCGCCGTCACCCTCGTCGAGCGACAACCACTGCAGCCTCATCCACGGCCCCGCGAGGAACTACTGCGAAAGCGGCACCAAGGGATCCGGCAAATCAGGCCTCACCACCGACCCCGGTAGCGCCTCCACGCTGGACCCCCTCTCCTCCCTCGCGAACGGCTGCGCCGACGCCGCCTCCTGGACCATCAACAAACTCTCCGCCGCCGTGAACGACACCGCCAACGTCGACTTCACGAACCCCAAGTTCCTCCAGCAGTACGCCGTCGTCTTCGCGGCCTCCACGATCCTCACCCTGCTCCTGTGGCTGCTGGCCGTGGCGAAGCGGGCCGTGCGAGGTGTCCCCCTCGGCACGGCCCTGTCCGAGGCGATCGGCTTCCTCTGGCTGACCGTGCTGGCCTCCGCGT
Source organism: Streptomyces sp. NPDC005070 (assembly GCF_053600395.1). NCBI lineage: Bacteria > Bacillati > Actinomycetota > Actinomycetes > Kitasatosporales > Streptomycetaceae > Streptomyces > Streptomyces sp. NPDC005070. The sequence continues at coordinate 7,883 of NZ_JBSFZS010000153.1, forward strand.
TCACCCCGCTGATCCTCTACACGGTCGTCTCCGCGACGGACGGCGTGACCGAGGTCCTCGCCAAGACCACCGGCAACCAGACGGACGCCTTCTTCGGGACGTTCTCCGGCGCCCTCGACAAGGGCGGCAACATCGGCGGCGGCCCCATCATGCTCATCGTCGTCTCGATGGTCTCGATCCTGGCCGCCGGAATCCTCTGGCTGGAGCTGGTCATCCGGGCCGCCCTGCTCTACGTCGGGGCCCTCCTCGGCACCGTCGTCTACGCGGGCCTCGTCGACAAGAACCTGTGGGGCCACGTCCGCCGCTGGGCGGGCATCATGATCGCGGTCATCCTGGTGAAACCGGTGATCGTCATCGTGCTCGGCCTCGCCGGCGCCCTCAGCTCCGACAACGGCCCCGACGCGTTCTCCGCCGTCGTCTCCGGACTCGCCATCATCCTGCTCGCCATCTTCGCCAGCGCGATGATCTACCGCTTCGTCCCCGGCTTCGGCGACGAGATCGCCGGCTCCCGCAACAACCGCATCATGCAGGGCGCCGAGAGCAAGGCCGCCGCCGTGATCAGCTCGCCGGCCACCCTGGTCGCGCAGGGCATCAAGACCCACAGCTCCCGTGCCGACAACAACGGCGGCGGAGGCGGCAACAGCCAGCCCCGCCCCGCCAACCCCGTGTCCGGCGGGGTGGCCGCGCACAGCAGCCGTACGCCGAACGGAGGCGGCGGATCCGTCCCCTCCGCCGCACCCCCGCCGCGCAGCAGCCCGGTCAACACCCCGCACGCAAGCAACACCCGCAACAGCAACCGCACGGGAGGTGAAGGGCGTTGACGACCGAGTCCCACCTGTCCCATCCGGTCACGCCCCGCCGTACATATCTGATCGGCCGCGCCCGGCCGAACGCGATCGTCGGCCGGAACCGCGAGTCCGGCGAGATCGCGCTCATCATCGGCGGCGCGTTCCTCGGCATGATGTGCGGCCTGCTCGTCCCGGTGCTGTCCCTGCGGATCGTGCTGCTCATGGGCTTCCCGCTGCTCGCGCTCGCCGCGGTGTACGTCCCGTACAAGCGGCGCACGTTCTACAAGTGGTTCGAGATCAACCGCAGCTACAAGCGGACCCTGCGCCAGGGGACGACATACCGCAGCCAGGTGACGGAGGCCGGCATCCACCTCGACGGCAGGGAGGTCGAGATCGGGCCGCCGCCCGGCATCGGGCGCATCTCCTGGCTCGCCGCCCCGTTCGGACCCGACGAGATCGCCGTCCTGCTGCACGCCGACCGCCGGACCGTCACCGCCGCCATCGAGATCGAGGGCCCGGGTGTCGGTCTGCGCGACAGCGAGGACCAGGAGGCCCTCGTCGACCGCTTCGGCACGCTGCTCAAGCACGTGGCGAACGGCGACGGCTTCGTCACCCGCCTCCAGATGCTCGCCCGCACCCTCCCCGCCGACCCGGACGCCCACGCCAAGGACGTCTCCCAGCGCGGCGACGAGCGCGCCCCCGGATGGCTCCAGCAGTCGTACGACCAGCTCCAGTCGATGGTGTCCACGAGCAGCGAGCAGCACCGCGCCTACCTCGTCGCCTGCATGCACTACTCGCGTGAACTCGCCGCCGAGGGCCAGGCCATGGCACGGGCGGCACGGCCGCAGGGCGGCCGCAAGGTCGACCGGGACGCCGGACTCGCCGTCGTCATGGCACGTGAGCTGACCGACATCTGCTCCCGGCTCCAGGAAGCCGACATCCGCGTACGGCAGCCCCTCGGCCAGGGACGGCTCGCCTCCCTCGTGCACTCGATGTACGACCCCGACCACCCCATCGACCACATCCAGGCCATGACCAAGCGCAACGCCTGGCCGGCCGAACTGGACGCCATGGAACCGACGTACCTCCAGGCGAAGACCCGCGAGTCCTCCACCCGCGCGCCCTGGTGCCACGCCACGGCCTGGGTGAAGGAGTGGCCGATGACCCCGGTCGGCGTCAACTTCCTCGCCCCGCTCCTCGTCCACACCCCGGACGTCATCCGCACGGTCGCCGTGACCATGGACCTCGAACCCACCGAGATCGCCATCGAGCGCATGCTGACCGAGAAGACCAACGACGAGGCCGAGGCCAGCCGCGCCGCCAAGATGAACCGCACCGTCGACCCGCGCGACATCGCCTCGCACAACCGCCTCGACCAGCGCGGCGAGGACCTGGCGAGCGGTGCCGCGGGCGTCAACCTCGTCGGCTACATCACCGTCTCCTCCCGCACCCCCGAGGCCCTCGCGCGCGACAAGCGCACCATCCGCGCCTCGGCCGGCAAGTCGTATCTGAAACTGGAGTGGTGCGACCGCGAGCACCACCGTGCCTTCGTCAACACACTGCCGTTCGCCACCGGAATCCGCAGGTAGGGGCTGATGCACTGATGCGGGATCCGCTGTCCGCCGCGACGGACGCCTTCACGTCCTTCCTCTTCGGCAAGGTCGAGACGACCCGCCTCCCCGTGCGCACGTCCACGGGTCAGGCGCAGGCGGTCTACCTGCCCACCGCCGCACCGGGTCTCGGCGACTCGGGCGTCATCATCGGCCGCGAGGTGTACTCCGGCAAGGGCTACATCTACGACCCCTTCCAGCTCTACGGGCAGCAGCTCCCGGCCCCGCACTGGCTGGTCCTCGGCGAGTCCGGCAACGGCAAGTCGGCCCTGGAGAAGACGTACGTCCTACGGCAGTTGCGCTTCCGCGACCGCCAGGTCGTCGTCCTCGACGCCCAGGGCGAGGACGGCGTCGGCGAATGGAACCTCATCGCGCAGGAGCTGGGGATAACTCCCATCCGGCTTGACCCCACGGCCGCCCTGGACATGGGCATCCGACTCAACCCGCTCGACCCCTCGATCACGACGACGGGCCAGCTCGCCCTGCTGCGCACCATCATCGAGGTCGCGATGGGGCACAGCCTCGACGAGCGGTCCGGCTTCGCCCTGAAGGTCGCCCACGCCTACGTCAACGAGACGATCGTCGAGCGCCAGCCGGTGCTCACCGACATCGTGGAGATGCTGCGCCACCCCGAACCGGAGTCGGCCGAGGCGATGAACGTCGCCATAGACGACGTACGGGCCTGGGGCCTGGACGTGGCGCTGGTCCTGGACCGGCTGGTCGACGGTGACCTGAGGGGCATGTTCGACGGTCCGACGACGGTCGGCATCGACCTGGACGCCCCCCTCATCGTCTTCGACCTGTCGCACATCGACCGGAACTCCATCGCCATGCCCATCCTCATGGCGATCGTCGGTGTGTGGCTGGAGCACACCTGGATCCGGCCCGACCGCAAGAAGCGCATCTTCCTGGTGGAAGAGGCGTGGCACATCATCAACAGCCCCTTCGTGGCCCAGCTCTTCCAGCGACTGCTGAAGTTCGGGCGGCGCCTCGGCCTGTCCTTCGTGGCGGTGGTCCACCACCTCTCGGACGTCGTCGACGGAGCGGCGGCCAAGGAGGCATCCGCGATCCTGAAGATGGCCTCGACACGGACCATCTACGCGCAGAAGGCGGACGAGGCCCGTTCGACGGGCCGGGTCCTCGGCCTGCCACGCTGGGCGGTCGAGATCATCCCGACGCTGACTCCGGGCATCGCGGTCTGGGACGTCAACGGCAACGTCCAGGTGGTCAAGCACCTGATCACCGAGACGGAGCGACCACTGGTCTTCACCGACCGCGCGATGACGGAGTCGTCCGCCGACCACCTCCTCTCCGGCGACGCCCTGCGCGCCGCCGAACTGGAGGCGGAGGAACGGGCGGCCGCCTTCATGGAGCAGCATCTCAGCGATCTCGACGGCTCCACCGAGTCCACGGTGGCGTGATGAGCCCGTACCCCGACCAGCGCGACGACCGCCCCAACCCCCGGCACGAGGGAGCGGGCGGCATCCCGGACGGCCTGCTGATCGGGGTGCTGGGCTTCCTCCTCGGCATGACCCTGATGGTGTGGACGGCGACAGGCCTCGCGGGCTGGTTCTCCCGCGGCGCCTGGCCGGACGCGATCACCTTCACCCGTACGCCCCTGGCCATGCGCCACCTGATCGGCGAGCCGCACGACATCGCCGGCGCCTGGCCCGACACCCCGCCCGCCCAGTTGTCGGGCTACGGCCTCTTCTGGGGCCTGTTCATCGGCCAGTTGATGGTCCTGCTGGTCCTCGCCGTGTTCGTGATGGGCACGGTGGCACGGTGGCGTGCGGGACGAGCGCGAAGACGAGCGGAGGGTCTGGAGGCCAAGGCATCCAGGAGAGCGTCCAGGGCGTCCAGGACATCCACGGACGCGCCCGATCCGGTGGTGCCGCCGGCCAGGACGGAACAACGGCCACTGCCCGCACAGCCCGTGGAGACAGCCCCCAGGCCGGCCGCGACGACCGAGACGGCCATGCAGGTGCCCGAACCCGCGGGCGCGCCGGCACACGAGCACGCGGGCGACCTGGACACCGTCACCACAGAAGCCGCCACGAGCCGGACCGCCGCCGAAGCCGCCACGGGCCGGGCCGCCGCCGCTGCACCGCAGCCGAAACCGGCGTGGACGTCCACGCGCGCGGTCGTCCTCGCTCCCGCGGAAACCCGCCACCTCACCGCGGCCCAGGCCGTACGCGACGCCGAGGGCCCGGCCCTCGTCATCACCTCCGCCCCCCGCATCTGGTCGGAGACCAAGGACGCCCGCGCCAAACTGGGCCCCGTCCTCCTCTACGACCCCGCCCACCTCTGCGACACCCCGGCCCGGCTGCACTGGTCCCCGTCGGCAGGCTGCGAGGACAAGGAGACGGCGACGGCCAGAGCGGCCGCCCTCCTCGCCCCAGTGCGCCCCTCAGCCAAGGCCGACCAGGCGATGGCCGACGTCGCGGAGACGCTCATGCGCTGCTACCTGCACGCCGCCGCGGTGGAGGGCAAGGCCTTCCGCCACGTCCACCGCTGGGCCCAGGGCTCACAGGTGCAGGACGCCGTACGAGCCCTGCGGACGAATCCCAGGGCCGCGTCCGGCGCCGCCGGGGAGCTCGAGGCCGCGCTCGTCTCGCATCCCCAACGCCGCGACATCGCCCAGGAGCTGACGGCACGTGCGCTTTCGGCGCTCGGCACGGTCAACATCCGAGAATCCTGCACTCCGAACCGAAGTGACAGCCTCGCCTTGGATTCCTTCGTCAACGAAGGGGGCACTCTCTATATGATCGGTGAACCTCTCGAGGACCCCAAGGCCGGCCCCGGCGCCATGCCCCTCCTGACGGCCCTCGCCTCAAGCGTGGTCGAGCGTGGCCGGCGCATGGCCGAACGGTCATCCTCCGGTCGGCTCGACCCACCACTCACGCTCGTCCTGGACGACATCGCGGCCGTGGCTCCGCTCCCCCAGCTCCCCGACCTGCTGACTGCGGGCCCGGCCCGCGGCCTGCCGACCCTGGCGCTCCTCCGCTCCCGCGAACAACTCCGCTCCCGCTGGCCGCAGTACGAGCCTCCGGTCTGAGCCGGGTACGGGCCTTACGCCCGCGGGCCCCCTCGGTCGATGGCGAACTCGAGCTCCAGTTCACCGGTGTCGCCCGGCATCGGGGCCGTCTCCCCGGTGGGCAGGAATCCCGCCTTCCGGTAGAACGCCTCGGCACGGCCGTTCTTCTCGTGCACGAACAGCCGCACGCGGTCGAGCCCGGCCTCCCAGGACCACGCGAGAGCGGCGTCGAAGAGCCCCCGGGTCACTCCGGCCTCGCTCCCCCGGAACTCGGGCCGTACGTACACCCCCACCAGATGTCCCTGAGTCCGCTCGGGCACCTCACCGAACGCGTCCCGCACCCCGGCCTCCTCGACCAGCACGGTCACGGACCCGGCCCACACCCCGTCCTCGCCCACGGCCACGATCTGCTGCCGCGCGGTGACGTCGACAGCGGCCCCGGCCGCCCGGTCCTGCCAGAAGCCGTCCGACTTGGTCACCGCGTCCTCGTAGGTCTCCAGGAACGCGAGGTGCGCGACGGGGTCCCGCAGGGCGTCGAGTCTGAGCTCCTTCACCTGCGGCCACTCATCGGAACGTATGGAACGGATCACGAAGGTACTGGAGTTCATGGCAGTCACCGTAGTACGCGCGTACGGCCGGGCTCATCCGATATCCACCCTGCCGATCACCGCCGGCCCGCCCCCCGTCATGCTCTTCCCTGTACGGCATTGTCAGCCGACCGATCCGATCACGCGCAAGCCCTCCAGGGAGAACACCGCATGGCCAAAGTCCAACTAGAGGAACTCCGCAATGTCATTCATCCCACGGGCAAGTTGGACAGCCGGGCGGAGCACTGGGCCGGACGCCTCTACATGAGGTCCCTCTCCCTTCGCGTGACCCGCCATCTCGTCGACACCCGCATCTCGCCGAACCAGATCACCGTGATCATGGTCTTCGCGGGGATGCTCTCGGGAGTCGCCCTGATCCTGCCGGGCCTCGGCGGCGCCGTTCTCTCCGTCGTCTTCATGCAGCTCTACCTGCTGCTCGACTGCGTGGACGGCGAAGTGGCCCGCTGGCGCCGCCAGTTCAGCCCGCTCGGCGTCTACCTCGACCGCCTCGGCGCCTACCTCGCCGATGCCGCCGTGATGGTGGGCATGGGCATCCGCGCCGCAGAACTCGGCGTCAATCTCTACCTGGTGGCCGGTCTGGCCGCGGCGACCGGCGTGCTGCTCCTGAAGTCGTCCTCCGACCTCGTGCACGTGGCCCGTTCCGACAGCGGCATGGAGAAGGCGACCGACGCGTCCGTCGTCCCGCGCTCCAGCGGCCTCGCGCAGATCCGCCGGCTGGCCTCGGCCGTGGGCCTGCACCGCTTGGTCAACGGCATCGAGTGCAGCATCCTGCTGCTCGTCACCGCGGTCGTCGACCTGGCGCTCGGCGACCTGACGGCCACGCGGATCGCGACCGTCGCCGTGACGGCGATCGTGTGGCTGCTCGTGCCGGCACACGTCGTCTCGATCGTCGCGTCGTCCCGCCTGAAGTAACCGCACCAACAGGAAAGGGGGGCGGCCTCCTCGTGGAGACCGCCCCCCTTTCCCATAAGAACTGTCAAGAACTGTTCTTGAACGCAGAAAACCCCCGGACCGGTATCCCCGGTCCGGGGGTTTTCTCAAAATTTGTTCGGCGGCGTCCTACTCTCCCACAGGGTCCCCCCTGC
>NZ_JBSFZS010000154.1:0-14922 GCF_053600395.1 Streptomyces sp. NPDC005070
TGGCCGATCTTGGCCAACCCCGTCGACGGTGTGCTGCTGGGGACCCCTATCCGACCTGCGGGTCGCCCTTCGTGTACGTCAGACGCTCCACGGCGCCCGGCTGGAACTGATCCTCGATCTTCTTGCCGTTGACGAAGAGCTGGATGGCTCCGGCGTCGCCGAGGATGAGGTTGATCTTGGAACTGTCCTGGAAGGTCTTCGACTCGCCCTGCTTCAGCAGCCCGTCGAAGAGCATCCGCCCGTTGTGGTCCTTGGCGGAGATCCAGCTCCGTCCGTCCGCGGCGCTGACCTGGACGGTCACCTTGTCCTGCGGAGCGGCCGCGATGGCGCTGTCGGACGGCTCGGGCTTCGGGTCGGCGGGCTTGGTGGCGGTCGCGGACGGCGCGGCGGACTTCTTGGTGGTCGGCGTGGACCCCTCGGCGACCTGGGTCTTCGAGTCGTCGTCGGCGCCGCCGCCCTTGACCATGGTGAACCCGACGAAGCCGATCACCGCGACGATCGCGGCGACCATGGCGGCCGTCCAGTTCGGCCCACGGCGCTCGGGGCGGATACGTTCCGCCTCGAACAGCGGGGCCGCGGGCGTCGGCGCGGGACGTCCGCCGTGCTCGGCGTCGTACTGCGCGAGCAGCGGAGCCGGATCGAGCCGGACGGCGCGGGCCAGGGTCCTGATGTGCCCGCGCGCGTAGACGTCGCCACCACAGGGAGCGAAGTCGTTCTGTTCGATGGCGTGGATGATCGTGATACGGACGCGGGTGGCGTTGCTGACGTCGTCGACGGTCAGACGGGCCTCGATGCGTGCCTTCTGAAGGGCACGTCCGATCGAGAGCCGGTCGGCCGCAGGGTCGTCTTCGAACGGACGCTCGTCTTCGGGGGAGTTGCCGTCAGGTGAGTTGACGATGGACACGGGGGCGCCTTTCGAGCGTGTAGCCACCTGTGCTGGAAGTACAGTCTAGGGGGGGTACGAAAGGGTGGGGCAACCGGGCGGTGGGACTTTGTACGCCATCAGAATGGCCGGTCATCCTGATATAGGGACATGGTGGCGTCCCTTCGCTCAACTTGACGTGCGACAAGGCGAAACGGTTGCCCACCGACTCCTTACGGGTGAGTCACATTCACATATCAGCCGGGTGCGGAACATGACGTTCCGCCATCCGCGCGACACCACCGCCGCTCCCTGAGCGACCGCCACGCGCTCACCGCGCCGTTTGCCGGCTGTCCCGTCCCCCTCGCCGGGGGCTCTACGCTTCTGCTTCCCCGCGCATCACGGCCAACACCCCGTCCAGCTCATCGGCCTTCACAAGGACGTCACGCGCCTTGGAACCCTCGCTGGGCCCGACGATCCCGCGCGATTCCATGAGGTCCATGAGCCGGCCGGCCTTGGCGAAGCCGACGCGCAGCTTGCGCTGGAGCATCGAGGTGGACCCGAACTGCGTGGAGACGACCAGCTCGGCGGCCGCGCACAGCAGATCGAGGTCGTCGCCGATGTCCTCGTCGATCTCCTTCTTCTGCTTGGTGCCCACGGTGACGTCGTCCCGGAAGACGGGCGCCATCTGATCCTTGCAGTGCTGCACGATCGCCGCGACTTCGTCCTCGGTGACGAACGCGCCCTGCATACGCGTGGGCTTGTTGGCCCCCATCGGCAGGAAGAGTCCGTCGCCCTTGCCGATGAGCTTCTCGGCACCGGGCTGGTCGAGGATGACCCGCGAGTCCGCGAGGGAGGAGGTGGCGAAGGCCAGCCGGGAGGGCACGTTCGCCTTGATCAGACCGGTGACCACGTCCACGGACGGCCGCTGGGTGGCGAGCACCAGATGGATGCCGGCCGCGCGCGCGAGCTGCGTGATGCGCACGATCGAGTCCTCGACGTCGCGCGGCGCGACCATCATCAGGTCGGCGAGCTCGTCCACGATCACCAGGAGGTACGGGTACGGGGTCAGCTCGCGCTCACTGCCCTCGGGCAGCTTGACCTTGCCGTTCCTGATGGCCTCGTTGAAGTCGTCGATGTGCCGGTAGCCGAACGCCGCGAGGTCGTCGTAGCGCAGGTCCATCTCCCGTACGACCCACTGCAACGCCTCGGCGGCCCTCTTCGGGTTGGTGATGATCGGCGTGATCAGGTGCGGGATGCCCTCGTACGCCGTCAGCTCGACGCGCTTGGGGTCCACGAGGACCATCCGCACGTCCTCGGGAGTCGCCCGGACCATGACCGACGTGATCAGGCAGTTGATGCAGGACGACTTGCCGGAACCGGTGGCTCCGGCGACGAGGACGTGCGGCATCTTCGCCAGGTTGGCCATCACATAGCCGCCCTCGACGTCCTTGCCGAGCGCGACCAGCATCGGATGGTCGTCCTCCGCCGCGTCCGCCAGACGCAGCACGTCACCGAGGTTGACCATCTCGCGGTCGGTGTTGGGAATCTCGATGCCGACCGCGGACTTGCCGGGGATCGGGCTGATGATCCGCACATCGGGGCTGGCGACCGCGTAGGCGATGTTCTTGGTGAGGGCGGTGATCCGCTCGACCTTCACGGCGGGGCCGAGCTCGACCTCGTAGCGGGTGACCGTCGGTCCGCGGGTGAAGCCGGTGACGGCGGCGTCGACCTTGAACTCCCGGAAGACGTTCTGCAGGGAGGCGACGACCGCGTCGTTGGCGGCGCTGCGGGTCTTGCCGGGGCCGCCGCGCTCCAGCAGGTCGAGGGAGGGCAGCGCGTAGGTGATGTCCCCGGAGAGCTGGAGCTGCTCGGCGCGCGGGGGCAGCTCGCGCGGCGCGTCGGGCGCGGCCTTGGTGAGGTCGGGCACGACCGACTCGACCGGCAGTGCCTCCTGCCTGGGCCGCTTGGCGCCCGGAACGGCCTTGGCGCGGGCGGCCGGTACCGGCGTCGTCTCCTCGTACCCGTCACGTTCGACGCTGACGCCCTGCGTCAGATCGGCGACCAGGGGCGAGGGCGGCATCCCGTGCAGCACGGCACCGTCCAGCGCCGCGGCGGCGGCCGCCGCGACGTCCACGGCGTCCATCGGCCGGTTCATGTCGGGCTGCTGCACGCCGGGCCGCCGGGGGCGGCTCCGGCGCCGGGTGAGCGCCTCATGCTCGGCGCTGTCGGGGTCGTACGCCTCGGGGGCGCGCGAGCGCCCGCCGGCGCGCCCCGCGATCCCCTCGCGCCACTGCTCGTCGTAGCGCTCCTCGTCCTCGCGGAACGCGTCCTCGTCGAAGTCGGCCTGGACGATGCCGAGCTTCTGGCCGAGCAGCCGCAGCCGCTGCGGAATCGCGTTGACCGGGGTCGCCGTGACGACGAGCAGCCCGAAGATCGTGAGCAGCACCAGGAGCGGTACGGCCAGAACGTCACCCATCGTGTACGTCAGCGGGGTGGCCGACCCCCAGCCGATGAGCCCGCCGGCGTCCCTTATCGCCTGCATCCCGTCGCTGCGCGCCGGCGAACCGCACGCGATGTGCACCTGCCCGAGCACGCCGATCACGAGCGCCGACAGACCGATCACGATCCGGCCGTTCGCCTCGGGCTGCTCGGGGTGGCGGATGAGCCGCGCCGCGATCAGGGCGAGAAGTATCGGGACGAGGAGGTCGAGGCGGCCGAAGGCGCCGGTCACCAGCATCTCGACGAGGTCGCCGACGGGACCGCGCAGATTGGACCACGTGCCCGCCGCGACGATCAGCCCGAGGCCGATGAGCAGGAGCGCGAGTCCGTCCTTGCGGTGCGCCGGGTCGAGCCCCTTGGCGCCGCGCCCTATCCCGCGGAAGGTGGCTCCGACGGCATGGGCGAGGCCCAGCCACAGGGCGCGTACGAGTCTGTACACGCCCGCGGTCGGGTTGGGCGCCGGCGCGGGGGCGGGCTTCTTGGCGGGCGCCTTGCCGGCGGCCGCCTTCTTCGCGGGGGCCTTCTTCACCGGGGCCTTCGTCGGAGCGGCCGCCTTCTTCGCGGGCGGCTTCTTGGCTGCGGACTGACGTGGGGCCATGTGTGTGAGGTTACCGGTGGAGACGACAGCGGACACGTGTGCCCAGTGCTTCACCCGATCGTGTCGCCCTTACGGAGACCGGAACTGACGCCTCCTCACGGCGTGACGGGCGTTCCCTCACGGTGCGGCGGGAGCTCCCTCGATGCCTGACGCGCCGTCCGGGCACGCCCGCGCGGGCCTCAGCTCTGCGACGGCACCGACGGTGCCCCGCTGCCGGTGCCCGGCTCCAGCGCGTCCAGCGCTCTGCGCAGTCCGGTGAGTTTGCGCTCGAGATGGGCCGCGGTCGCCACGGCGGCCGCGTCCGCGGAGTCGTCGTCGAGCTGCTTGGACAGCGCCTCGGCCTGCTCCTCGACGGCGGCGAGCCGCGCGGAGAGTTCGGCGAGAAGTCCGGCGGGCTCCTTGGCCTCGCCGAGCGCCGCCTTGCCACCGCCCTCGAGCTGGAGCCGCAACAGGGCCGCCTGCTCACGGAGTTGGCAGTTCTTCATGTAGAGCTCGACGAACACCGAGACCTTCGCGCGCAGCACCCACGGGTCGAAGGGCTTGGAGATGTAGTCCACGGCGCCGGCCGCGTACCCCCGGAAGGTGTGGTGGGGGCCGTGGTTGATGGCGGTGAGGAAGATGATCGGGATGTCCCGGGTCCGCTCCCGCCGCTTGATGTGCGCGGCGGTCTCGAATCCGTCCATGCCGGGCATCTGAACGTCCAGCAGAATGACCGCGAAGTCGTCCGTGAGCAGCGCTTTGAGCGCTTCCTCCCCGGACGATGCCCGTACCAGTGTCTGATCGAGCGCGGAGAGGATCGCCTCCAGCGCCAACAGATTCTCCGGCCGGTCATCGACCAGGAGGATCTTGGCCTTCTGCACCATGGCCCGCCCTCCTCGCCCCGGCATGGGGCCTCCCCTGTCCGCAGGACTAGGGGAGGCGCCGGGCGCCGCCCCTGGGGACGACTCCCTTGCGCCGTCCGTCCTTGTGCCGGTCATGCTAGCCGCACCCCGCCCGTCGCCACACCCTGTCACCGTGATGTCACTGTGCACGTAGCAGAAACGCGGCAGGGGACCAGAAGGTTCCCCGTATCCCGTGCTTCTACACGGCTTCGGGCACAGTCAGTCATCCGACGCCGGGCCACCCGAAAGCCCGTGGCACACGGTGCGCCGACGCCCGGACGCACCATGACGACCCGCGTCGCCTCCTCGAGTGTGTCACCCCTCACGCATCCACTGCGCCATCACCGACAGCAGGTGATCGGGATCGACCGGCTTGGTCACATAGTCGGAGGCACCCGACTCGATCGCCTTCTCCCGGTCGCCCTTCATCGCCTTCGCCGTCAGCGCGATGATCGGCAGACCCGCGAACTGCGGCATCCGCCGGATCGCCGTTGTCGTGGCATAGCCGTCCATCTCGGGCATCATGATGTCCATCAGAACGACCGTCACATCGTCGTGCTGCTCCAGGACCTCGATGCCCTCGCGGCCGTTCTCCGCGTACAGCACCGACAGCCCGTGCTGCTCGAGGACACTGGTCAGCGCGAAGACATTGCGGATGTCGTCGTCGACGATCAGCACCTTCTCGCCCTCGAAGCGGATGCCCGCGCCCCGCTGCGGTCCCGCGTCCCGCTGCCCCGCGGCCGCCCACGGCTCCTCAGCGGCGCCCGCGGCACCGTCCTGCTGCCCGGAGGCGTCCAGGCGCTGCTCGGCCGTGGGCAGCGCCCTGCGGCGCCTCCTGAACAGCGCGGCGGGCCCGTTCTGGGCGTCCTGGTACGACTTCACCTCGGCCGGCATGCCGGTGCTGTGCAGTTCACCCTCCGAGGCCAGCAGCTCCCCCGCCTCCAGCGCCGGCGCGAGCTGCCCGTAGCCCTGGGGCGGCAGTTCACTCGGGTGCAACGGCAGGTACAGCGTGAAGGTGGAGCCGCGTCCCGGCTCGCTCTGGGCGTAGATCTCGCCGCCCAGCAGCCGCGCGATCTCCCGCGAGATCGAGAGCCCGAGGCCCGTACCGCCGTACTTGCGGCTCGTCGTGCCGTCCGCCTGCTTGAAGGCCTCGAAGATCACCCGCATCTTGCTCGCCGCGATCCCGATGCCGGTGTCGGTCACGGAGAACGCGATGAGGTCGGCGTCCGCGTCCCGCAGCGACCCCGACTCCAGGAGCTGCTCCCTGATGGCCACCGGCACGTCGGACCCGGCGGGCCTGATCACCAGCTCGACCGCTCCGGAATCGGTGAACTTCACCGCGTTCGAGAGGAGGTTGCGCAGCACTTGGAGAAGGCGCTGCTCGTCGGTGTGCAGCGTGGCGGGCAGCTCCGGCGAGACCCGTACGGAGAAGTCGAGCCCCTTCTCCGCGGTCAGCGGACGGAAGGTCGCCTCCACGTAGTCGACGAGCTGGACGAGCGCGATGCGGGTCGGCGACACGTCCATCTTGCCCGCCTCGACCTTCGACAGGTCGAGGATGTCGTTGATGAGCTGGAGCAGGTCGGAGCCCGCGCCGTGGATCGTCTCGGCGAACTCGACCTGCTTCGGCGTGAGGTTCGTGTCCGCGTTGTCGGCGAGCAGCTTGGCCAGGATCAGCAGCGAGTTGAGCGGCGTCCGCAGCTCGTGCGACATGTTCGCCAGGAACTCGCTCTTGTAGCGCATGGAGACCGCGAGTTGCTCGGCGCGCTCCTCCAGGACCTGCCGCGCCTCCTCGATCTCGGTGTTCTTGACCTCGATGTCGCGGTTCTGCTGGGCCAGCAGCTCTGCCTTGTCCTCCAGTTCCGCGTTCGAGTCCTGGAGCGCCTTCTGCCGGTTCTCCAATTCCGCGGAGCGTTCCCGCAGTTGCTCGGTGAGCTCCTGCGACTGCCGCAGCAGCACCTCCGTCTTGGTGTTGACCGAGATGGTGTTGACGCTCGTCGCGATCATCTCCGCGATCTGGTTCAGGAAGTCCCGCTGGATCTGCGTGAACGGCGTGAACGACGCCAGCTCGATGACACCGAGCACGGTTCCCTCGAAGAGCACCGGAAGCACGATGACCTGCGCCGGAGGCGCCTCCCCCAGCCCGGAGGAGATCTTCAGGTAACCGCTCGGCGCGTTCTCCACGAGGATCGTGCGCTTCTCCTGCGCGGCCGTCCCGATCAGTGCCTCACCGGGGCGGAACGACGTCGGCATGGAACCCATCGAGTAGCCGTACGACCCGAGCATGCGCAGCTCGTACGCCTCCTCGTCCTCGGTGCCCGCGTCCGCGCCGTCGACCAGCGGCATCGACAGGAAGAACGCGCCGTGCTGGGCCGAGACGACCGGCGTCAGCTCGCTCATGATCAGCGACGCCACGTCGTCGAGATCGCGGCGGCCCTGCATCAGCGCGGAGATGCGGGCGAGGTTGCCCTTCAGCCAGTCCTGCTCCTTGTTCGCGATCGTGGTGTCGCGCAGGTTGGCGATCATCTTGTTGATGTAGTCCTGGAGTTCCTGGATCTCGCCGGAGGCGTCCACGTCGATCTTCAGGTTCAGGTCACCACGGGTCACCGCGGTCGCCACGCGCGCGATGGCGCGCACCTGCCGGGTCAGGTTCCCGGCCATCTCGTTCACCGACTCGGTGAGGTCGCGCCACGTGCCGTCGACGTCACGGACCCGCGCCTGGCCGCCCAACTGCCCCTCGGTGCCCACCTCGCGGGCGACTCGGGTGACCTCCTCGGCGAACGACGAGAGCTGGTCGACCATCGTGTTGATGGTGGTCTTGAGCTCCAGGATCTCGCCGCGCGCGTCGATGTCGATCTTCTTGGTCAGATCGCCCTTGGCGATGGCCGTGGTGACCATCGCGATGTTGCGCACCTGGCCGGTCAGGTTGGACGCCATGCCGTTCACCGACTCGGTGAGGTCCTTCCACGTCCCCGCGACTCCCGGGACCTGAGCCTGACCGCCGAGGATGCCGTCCGTACCCACCTCGCGGGCCACCTTGGTGACCTGCTCCGCGAACGAACTCAGCGTCTTCACCATGGTGTTGAAGGTGTCGGCGAGCTGCGCGACCTCACCGCGCGCCTCGATCGTCACCGTGCGGGTCAGGTCGCCGTTGGCGACGGCCGCCGCGACCTGCGAGATGTTCCGCACCTGCATGGTCAGGTTGTAGGCCATCAGGTTGACGTTGTCGCTCAGGTCCTTCCAGATGCCCGTGACGCCGGGCACCCGCGCCTGACCGCCCAACTGGCCCTCGGTGCCCACCTCGCGGGCCACCCGGGTCACCTGCTCGGCGAACGACGAGAGCTGGTCGACCATCGTGTTGACGGTCGTGACCAGTTCGAGGATCTCGCCCCTGGCGTCGACGGTGATCTTCTTGGACAGGTCTCCCATGGCGACCGCGGTCGTGACCTCGGCGATGTTGCGCACCTGGATGGTCAGGTTGTTGGCCATGAAGTTCACGGACTGGGTGAGGTCCTTCCAGGTGCCCGAGACACCCTGCACCTCGGCCTGCCCGCCGAGGATGCCCTCCGTGCCCACCTCGCGGGCCACCCGCGTCACCTGCTCCGCGAAGTTCGAGAGCTGGTCCACCATCGTGTTGAGGGTGTTCTTCAACTCCAGGATCTCGCCGCGCGCGTCCACGTCGATCTTCTGCGACAGGTCACCGCGGGCCACCGCGGTCGCGACCTGCGCGATGTTGCGCACCTGAGCGGTGAGGTTGCCGGCCATGCCGTTCACCGAGTCGGTCAGGTCGCGCCACACACCGGCGACGCCGGGCACCTGCGCCTGACCGCCGAGCCGGCCCTCCGTACCCACGTCACGGGCCACCCGCGTCACCTGGTCGGCGAACGCCGAGAGCTGGTCGACCATCGTGTTGATGGTGTTCTTCAGCTCCAGGATCTCGCCGCGCGCGTCCACGTCGATCTTCTGCGACAGGTCGCCGCGGGCCACCGCCGTGGTCACCTGCGCGATCTGCCGCACCTGTGAAGTCAGGTTCCCCGCCATGAAGTTGACGGAGTCCGTGAGTTCCTTCCAGGTGCCGGACACCCCGTCCACCCGGGCCTGTCCGCCGAGGCGGCCCTCCGTACCCACGTCACGGGCCATCCGCGTCACCTGGTCGGCGAAGCTCGAAAGCTGGTCGACCATGGTGTTCACGGTGACCTTCAGCTCCAGCATCTCGCCGGCGACCTCGACGGTGACCTTCTGCGACAGATCGCCGTTGGCGACCGCCGTGGTCACCTGGGCGATGTTCCGCACCTGACCGGTCAGGTTCTGGAACGCCGTGTTGACGGAGTCCGTCAGGTCCTTCCAGGTGCCGGCCACTCCCGGAACCTGTGCCTGGCCGCCCAGCTCACCCTCGACGCCGACCTCGCGCGCCACGCGCGTGACCTCGACACCGAACGACGAGAGCTGGTCGACCATCGTGTTGACGGTGTTCTTCAGCTCCAGCATCTCGCCGGCGACCTGGACACTGACCTTCTGCGACAGATCGCCGTTGGCCACGGCGGTCGTCACGGCGGCGATGTCCCGCACCTGGGTCGTGAGGTTCCGGAAGACCGTGTTGACGGAGTCCGTCAGGTCCTTCCACGTCCCCGCCGCCCCCGGCACGTTCGCCTGACCGCCGAGCCGGCCCTCGCCGCCGACCTCGTTGGCGACACGGGTGACCTCGTCCGCGAACGTCCGCAGCGTCTCGGTCATCTGGTTGATCGTCTCGGCGAGCTGAGCGACCTCACCGCGCGCGGAGACGGTCACCTTCTGCGACAGGTCACCGCTCGCGACCGCCGTGGTCACCTGCGCGATCCCGCGCACCTGGGCCGTCAGGTTGCCGGCCATGAGGTTCACCGAATCGGTGAGGTCCTTCCACACACCGGCCACACCGGGCACCTGGGCCTGACCGCCCAGCTCGCCCTCCGTACCCACCTCGCGCGCGACGCGTGTCACCTCGGAGGAGAACGAGGACAGCTGGTCCACCATCGTGTTGACGGTGTTCTTCAGCTCCAGCATCTCGCCGGCCACGTGAACGGTGACCTTCCGCGACAGGTCACCCTTGGCGACCGCCGTGGTCACGAGAGCGATGTCACGCACCTGGGCGGTGAGCCGGTACGCCATCGTGTTGACCGAGTCCGTGAGGTCCTTCCACGAACCGGACATACCGCGGACCCGGGCCTGTCCGCCCAGCTTGCCCTCGGTACCCACCTCGCTGGCCACGCGGGTGACCTCGTCGGTGAACGTCGAGAGCTGGTCCACCAGGTTGTTGACGGTCCGGCCGACCTTCAGGAACTCACCGCGCAGCGGATGCCCGTTCCCGTCCGCCGCCTGCGCGCGCAGGTCCATGCGCGGCGACAGATCGCCCTCCGCGACAGCGGACAGTACCCGGCCGACCTCGGAGACGGGCCGTACGAGGTCGTCCACCAGCGCGTTCGACGCGTCGATGGCGGCCGCCCAGGCCCCTTCGCCCGCACCCGCCTCCAGGCGCTCCGTGAGCTTGCCCTCACGGCCCACCACGCGCCGTACCCGCGACAGCTCACCCGTCAGGTGCATGTTCCGGTCGGCGACCTCGTTGAAGACCGCCGAGATCTCGGACATCACGCCGTCACCGGAAACAGTGAGCCGCTTGCGGAAGTTGCCGTCCCTCATCGCCACCAGAGCCGCCAGCAACTGGTTCAGGGCCGCCGTGTCCACCTCGGTGGTGCCGGTGCGCGGTGTGCGCCCGCTCTTCGGGGACTGCCCGCCTTTCGCGCGCGTCCTACCGCCCCGCGTCGCTGCGCCAGACTCCACTGTGTCCCTCCCGCAAGGGTCGACCAATACTGCTCGGCGTACTCGGGTACTTCTTCTCGTGGTGCGCGGGAGGCATGCGACCTGCCCGGACCTTCTCCTGGAGCCTGCCCAGTGTTTCACCCCGGCCGAACCAGGCCATAACAGTTCGGCAGCTTCGCACATCGTCCGCACACCCGCGGGACAATCCTCCGGCCCCGGTCGGAGGCAATCACACGCACCTGTCCGAACGGAACACCGCACTCTTCAAGACGGAAACACCCGTGACCGGCATCCGCAGGCCCCGCGAAGGTAAGTAACCTTGCAAGCGGCTGTCCAACCGTGCCGGTCCCGTCCGGCCTGGGCGGTGGCACGAGTACGAGCGGGCAGGCATCGGAGGGCACCGCACCATGACCACCGGACTGCATCCCGGGGAGACACCCCAGGATCCCCGGCCGACAGGGCACCACGCTCTGCCCACGCAGGAGCGGGCCGGCCACGGAAACCCGCACGCCGCCGACGACCGGACAAGGAGTTCTGTGATCACCGCGCGCGCGGCCGCCAGTTTCGAACCCGTGGGACGGTCCGTCGCGACCGCCCGCTCGTTCGTCCGGGACACCCTCCAGGGCTGGGGCTTCGCCGACATCGTCGACGACGCCGTCGTTCTGACCAGCGAGCTGGTCACCAATGCCGTCGTGCACGCGGGCACCTCCGCCGACGTTCTGTGTCTGCGCAGCGACGACGGCGTGCGCATCGAGGTGGCGGACCGCTACCCGGAACGTGAGATTCCACTCCAGGCCGCGGCCATCACCATGGGAAGCCCCGACCGCGAGGGCGGCCGCGGCCTCCAGCTCTGCGCGGCCCTCGCCCGCCGCTGGGGCGTCGACTACACGCCCACCCACAAGCAGGTCTGGTTCCAGCTCGACCTCCCCGAGCGCGCCGTCGGCACCCGGGCCGCCGGGCCCTCGCTCCCCGCCGACCTCCTCCCCCTGGCCGACGGCCGCGTCCGCGTGGCAGTCGTCCAGATCGACCGCACCGGTGCCGTCAACGCCTGGAACGAGGACGCCGAGGAACTCTTCGGATACGCGGCCGAGCAGGTCATCGGCAAACCGCTCACCGACTTCGCGGCCTGGCCGCACACCCCGGGCACCGGCACCGGCATCGTCGAAGCCCTGCAACTCTCGCGCTGGGAAGGCAGTTACGGCGTCCGCTGCGCCGACGGCCGCGTCACCCCGGTGTACGCCTCGCACCTGCGGGTCCGCGACACGACCGGCGAGCCCTCCACCGTCTGCCTCCTGGTGCGCGACCACGAACGCGCCGTCCTGCAGACCCCGTTGCGCGGACCCGCCTCCGACGCGGGCACCCACACAGAGGGCCAGGCCACCGATCCGTTCGAGGTCTTCATCGGATCACCGGCCCCGGACGACCTCGACGGTCTCCTCCAGCGCACGGTGGAACGGGCCCGCGACATGCTCGACGGCGACTCCGCGTTCCTGCTCCTCGCCACCGACGACGAGACGGAGTTGGAGGTACGCGCTTCCACGGGCCTGCCCTCCGCCCGCCAGCGCTTCGCCCGCGTCCCCGTCGAGGCGGGCCCCGGCCGCTACGGCTCGGCCCGCATGCCCGCCGTCCACGAGGACCTGACCCTCGTCCCCGGCGCCGTACCGCTCCTCGGCGGCACCGGCATGCGCTCGGTCGTCACCGTCCCGCTGAAGGTCGAGGGCCGCCTCACCGGCTCCCTCGGCGTCGCCGCCGAATCGCCGGGACGCTACTCCAACGAAGAGGCCCTGCGCCTCCAGTTCGCCGCCGACCGCATCGCCCTGGCGGTGGAATCGGCCCGCCTCGGCGAGCTGGAACGCCTGCGCCGCGGCTCACTGTCCTTCCTCGTCGAGGCCTCGGACCTGCTCGCCGGCACCCTGGACCGCGACCAGACGCTCGCCCTCATGGCCCAGATGACGGTCCCGACCCTGGCCACCTGGTGCGCCGTGTACACGATCGCGGACCAGGCCTCCGATCCGTACCTCTCGTACGTCCTGCACGAGGACGAGGAACTCATCGACGGCCTCAAGGCGTTGCTCTCGAAGATCGCCCCGCCGGACCCGGTGACCACCCCCGGCGCCCGGGTCTGGTCGGCACCTGCCGCGGCCGCCCACAACGCCGCGCTGCGGACGTCGATGCGCAGCCTGGGCCTCGGCGAGTACACCTCGGTGAGCTCCGGCATCGGCCCGACGCTGGCGACGGCCGCCGCGGTCGGCGGCGAGACCGTCGTCCTTCCCCTGGTCGCCCGCAACCGTGTCATCGGCATGCTGACCCTCGGCAAGCCGTCGGACGAGCATTTCCGCCAGGAGATCCTGGAGTTGGCCGAGGACCTCTCCCGGCGAGCGGCTCTCGCACTGGACAACGCACGCCTGTACTCGGAGCGCACGGCCATCAGCCAGTCTCTCCAGCGCAGCCTCCTGCCTCCCGAACTCCCCCAGATCGAGGGCGTCGAGGTCGAGGTCATCTACCGGGCGGCCGGCGAGGGCAACGAGGTCGGCGGCGACTTCTACGACCTCTTCCCGATCCGTGACGGCGCGTACGGCTTCGCCATCGGCGACGTCTGCGGTACGGGCCCGGAGGCGGCGGCGGTCACGGGCCTGGCCCGGCACGCACTGCGCCTGCTGGCCCGCGAGGGCTACGGCGGCCCCGCGGTCCTGGAGCGGCTGAACTCCGCGATCCTCGACGAGGGCGCCCGCAGCCGCTTCCTGACGCTCCTCTACGGCGAGTTGTGGCCCCAGGAGGACGGCAGCGCCGTCCTGAAGGTCGTCTGCGCCGGCCATCCGCTCCCGCTGCGGCTGCGCCAGGACGGAACGGTCGAGCCGGCCGCCGAACCGCAGCCGCTCCTCGGTGTCATGGAGGACCTGGAGCTGTACGAGCAGAGGGTCACGCTCGATCCGGGCGATGTCCTGCTGTGTGTCACGGACGGCGTCACGGAGCGGCGCGAGGGCACCCGCATGCTCGGCGACGACGGCCTCGCGGACGTCCTCACCACCTGCACGGGGCTGACGGCCGGCGCGGTCGCCGCACGCATCATGCGCGCGGTCGAACGCTTCGCCTCCGACGCCCCGTCGGACGACATGGCGATCCTGGCGATGCGCGTCCCCGGCCTCCACACGGACTGAGAACCGCAGGACCGACGCTCCCGGGACTCGGGTTCCGGGAGCCGAGGTCCGTCGGCTCGGAACACGGGAAATGCGAAAGGCCCCCGCCCACAAGGGCGGAGGCCTTTTCTGCTGGAGCCCCCCAACGGAATCGAACCGTTGACCTTCTCCTTACCATGGAGACGCTCTGCCGACTGAGCTAGGGGGGCCTGTCGCTTTTGAGGTTTCCCTCGCGGCAACAAGAGAGATCATACCCTGAATTGGACCGTGTTCCCAACCAGTCCGGCCCTGATCAGAAGGCCGGTTGCAGCAGTCCGCCGAGCGCGTTGCACGCGGAGACGATCCGCTGCATCTCCCGCTTCGTCAACGTCCCGTCCACTGGAAGCGAGAGGGTCTCGTCGGCGGCTCGCTCGGTCTCGGGAAGGTGTACGTCCCGGCGGAACGCGGACAGGCGGTGCACCGGAGTCTTCACCGGCACCCGGCACTCGACTCCCCTGGCCCGTACGGCCGCTGCGAAGGCGTCACGGTCCGGACGACCGTTGCCGGGCACCCGCACCACGTACTGCTGGTAGGTGTGTCCGTCGCCGCTGACCGGCGTGCGGACGCCCCTCAGCCGGCCGTCGAGGTAGGCGGCCCGCTCCCTGCGCTGCGCGATCTCGTCGTACGGCGCCTCGGACTCGCCCTGTTCCAGCACCAGCACCTCGTGCCGCTGCCCCAGCTCCCGCAGCCGCGCCAGGTCGGCGGTCCGCCCGAAGCGGTGCACGACGACGAGCGCCGCCGTCTGCGGGGTCATGACGGCCTCCACCGCGTTGGGGTCGAGGCAGTACGTCACGGGGTCTATGTCGGCGAAGACGACGGTGGCGCCGGCCTGGGTGACGGCGTCGGCGACCTCCACGTTCCCGAAGGCCGGAACGACGACCTCGTCACCGGCTCCGACGCCCGCGGCGGTGAGCATGGCAGCAGTACTCATGGTGGGGATATTGGTCGCGTAACGTGAACTTCAAGTGACACCAAACAAAAAAGAGCTGGTCCCCGAACCGAAGTTCGGGGACCAGCTCTCTAAAATTTGTTCGGCGGCGTCCTACTCTCCCACAGGGTCCCCCCTGCAGTACCATCGGCGCTGTGAGGCTTAGCTTCCGGGTTCGGAATGTA
>NZ_JBSFZS010000155.1:0-14859 GCF_053600395.1 Streptomyces sp. NPDC005070
TGGAGGAGCTGTGGCGCCGCCGGGAGATCGCCCGTCCGGCTCTCGCCTACGCGGCCCGCGCCACGGCACCGCTGCCCGCACCACCGCCCTGGCCGCCCCAGGCGTACGGATACGTCGCCCCGCCCGCGCGGCCGTACGGGTGGCCGGCCCAGGCGTCCGCGCCGGCCCCGTATCCCGCGTACAACCCGTACAGCTCGTAGCGCTGGACGGTCACGGCGCGGTGCGCCGGTGGACGTCACCGGTGCACCGCGCCGACGGGCCGGCCGTTACGCGGACGCCTGTGACAGGCGCTTCAGTTCGTCGTCCGTCAGCACCAGGTCCGCGACGCCGAGCAGGGCCGGGAGCTGCTCCACCGTGCGGGCGGAGGCGATCGGCGCGGCGACCGTCGGCTGTGCGGCCAGCCAGGCGAGGGCGACCGTCGGGACGGCGTCGTCGTGGGCCGCCGCGATCTCGTCGAGGGCGGCGAGGACCCGCGGCCCGCGTTCCGTGGCGAGGTGCTTGGCCGCGCCGCCCGCCCTCGGAGAGTCGACCGTGGTGCCGGGGCGGTACTTGCCGGTGAGGAAACCGGCGGCGAGCGCGAAGTACGGGACGGCCGCCAGACCGGCCCGGGACGCGAGCTCCAGCAGGGCGCCCTCGTAGGTGTCGCGCGAGACGAGGTTGTAGTGGGGCTGGAGCGCGACGTACCGGGCGAGGCCCTCGCGGTCGGAGAACTCCAGGGACTCCCGCAGCCGCTCCGGGGAGATGTTGGAGGCGGCGATGTGCCGCACCTTGCCGGCCCGCACCAGCTCGTCGAGGGCGCCGATGACCTCCTCGACCGGCACCTCGGGCTTGTCGAAGTGCGTGTAGTAGAGGTCGATGTGGTCGGTGCCCAGGCGGCGCAGCGACGCGTCGGCCGCGGCCTTGATGTTGGCACCGGACAGCCCGGGGTACGCGGGGTGCTGGCTGACCTTGGTGGCGACCACGATGTCCGCGCGGTTGCCGCGGCTCTTCAGCCACTTGCCGATGACGGTCTCGGACTCGCCGCCCTCGTTGCCCTCGATCCAGGCCGAGTAGGAGTCGGCCGTGTCGAGGAAGTTGCCGCCGGCGGCGGCGTAGGCGTCGAGCACGGCGAAGGACCGGGTCTCGTCAGCCGTCCAGCCGAAGACGTTGCCCCCGAGGGAGAGCGGGAAGACCTCGAGATCGGACGAACCGAGCTTGCGAAGAGAAGTCATGTACGGCCTCAACGCCCGTACCGGATGGATGTATTCCACAAGCACCGGGTGCGGTGCGCGCCGCCGTCCGGGCCCGGACGACCAGCAGCCCTGACGTCGGGGGGGTTGACGTCAGGGCTGCCGGAGATCGGAGATCAGGGGTTGAGGCCCTTGCTCTGGAGCCACGCCATCGGGTCGATGCCGGTGGCGGCGCCGCCGGGGTGCACCTCGAGGTGCAGGTGCGGCCCGGTGACGTTGCCCGTGGCGCCCACGCGTCCGATGACATCGCCGGTGGCGACCTTCTGGCCGACGGTGGCGCTGATCGACGACTGGTGGCAGAACCAGAGTTCCGTACCGTCGTCGAGGGTGAGGATCGTGCGGTAGCCGTACGATCCGGCCCAGCCGGCCTCGGTGATGGTGCCGCTGTGGATCGCCTTGATCAGCGTGCCGGTGGGCGCCGCGAAGTCGAGTCCGGTGTGGTAGCCGGAGGACCACATGGAGCCGGCCTCACCGAAGCGCGAGGTCAGGGTGTACGACGAGGTCGGCAGCGAGTAGCTCTTGGCCAGCTCGGCGAGGCGCTCGGCCTCGGCCTTCTGCTTGGCCGCCTCCTCCGCCTTCTTCTTCGCGGCGGTTTCCTTGGCCTGGGCCTCGTCCTGCTGCTTGGCGGCGGCCTGGACGGCCTTCTGCGCGGCGGCGGTCTGGACGGCCTTCTGCGTGGCGGTGTCGGCCTGGTTCTGCTGCGACTGGGCCTGCGCCATGATGCGGTCGCGCAGCGCCTCACCGGCGTCGGTGCTGCCCTGGGCCGCGTCGACGCTGGTCAGACCGGCGGTGGTGAGCGGAGTCGTGGAGCCCTTGGGGGTGCTGGATCCGCCGTCCGATATCAGGGCCTTGGCCGACGCGGTGACCGACGACAGGTCGGGCAGTGAGATCGAGACGGGCGCCTTGCCCGGAGCGGCGCTGGCGATGCCACCACCACCGACGGCGGCTATGACACCGACGCCGAGAACCGTGGAGCTGCGGGCGAGTCCTCCGCCGCGCTGCTTGCCCGTGCGGTGCCGGCCGCGGACGGGAGCGAGGGAATCCGCGGTGGGGTTCCACTCCTCCCAGGGTCCCTCGTCCTTGCCATAGCCGAAGGTGTGGGCTTCGTTCGGCGCGAACGAGGTTGGCTGAGCGGGCCGGTTGGACGCCACGTGGGCGCACTCCTTTCCTTCCTTGCCGCCTACCGGGTTAGCTGACGGGTTCGGAGCAGGAAGGTCTCCTACGGGCGATTGCCACCGTGCTTCCACGGCGGATTACGCTCGATTCACCCCATGAGGTGGGTCCCCGGTTCCCTTGCGGGATTCGGCGCGTGCGCACGGAGCCGCCTCTTGTGACGGTTGTGACGACCGCGCTGCGTTATCGAACGTTAATAGACCCGGGTGCCGAATTCCAAGCTGTTCCGGCTGATCATTAACGCCTCTTGGCCAGGACTTTGGGGTCATGGACGATGAAAAACGGGCGAGTTGACCGCGTGCCGCTTGCACGGATTTCCCTGACGGTAAGTCAGTTGCTATGCGGAGGGGAACGGTCCGATCACTGTTCGTGACGCCGGACGGCGAGCAGCGCAAGGTCGTCCGTCAGCGGGCCGCCCGTGTGCGCGCGGGCCGCCTCGAAGAGAGCGGTCAGCAACGCGTCGGGGCCGGGAAAGACCCGTCCGGCCAGCCAGGCGGCCGGATCGAAGAACTCCCCCCGCGCGTCGCGGGCCTCGGACAGTCCGTCGGTGTGCAGGAGCAGCGTCGCCCCGCGCGGAAATCCCTCCCGCAGCGTCGGGGCGGGTTGGCTTCCCAGGTCACTCATCCCGAGGGGCAGCGCGAAGGACTCGGCGGAGAGGGTGACGAGCGCGCCGTCGGGATACAGCAGCAGGGGCGGCGGATGGCCGCGGTTGACGACGCGTACGACACCCTCGCCCTGCGGGATCTCGGCGAGGACGGCGGTCGTGAACCCCTCGACCGCGTCGACGCTGTCGCGCCGGGTGCCCGCGCGCGTCAGTGCCCGCTCCAGGCGCTCCGCGACGCCCCCCAGGGTCGCCTCCCGCTCGGCCGCCTCCCCGAACGCCCCGACCACCGTCGCGACAGCGGCCACCGCGGTCATGCCCTTCCCCCGTACGTCGCCGACGACCAGCCGCACGCCGTACGGGGAGTCCTGCACCGCGTACAGGTCCCCGCCGATGAACGCGTCCTCCTGCGCCGCCTCGTACCGGGCCGCGACCTCGAGCCCGGCGATCGTCGCCTCGGGCTCGGGCAGCACGGCGCGCTGCGCGAACGCGGCGATCTCCCGGACGGAGGCGAGCCGTTCGTCGCCGCGCCGGACCACGGTGTTGATGAGGACGGCGAGGACGGCGGCCGTCGTCACGGTGACCACCTCGGTGACCGCGTCGACCTGAAGGACGATGTCGAGCACACTGTGCGTCACGAGCACGGCGCCCACGGCGAGGACGCCGGCGAGAACGGTTCCGCGCAGCGAGTAGAGGGGCGCGGCGACCAGGGGTGCGGCCGCGAACAGGGGGGCCGCGGTGAATTCCGACGGGGTGAAGTAGTCGTAGACGATCCCGGCGGCGACGAGCAGCACGGGCAGGGCCCGGACGAAGGCGCGTGCCCACACGATCCGGCGCGGCTCCGCTGCCGCCGAACCGGGTGACACGACACTCCCGGGCCCGTGGACACCGCGGGACGGACGGCCGGCCGGGTCATGAAACTGTCCGGTCCGCCGCTCACCTCCTGGCTGCCCCACCCGTCCAGAAGAACCGGCGCGCGGGCGGCGGGCGACCCCTGTGGCCCGACCGGGGGAGCGCGGCGTCGTCCGCCCGAACGGAACCGGCCGGAGAAATCGGTGGGACAAACACCAAGGGCCGGAACTCGTGAATCCGAGTTCCGGCCCTTGGCCTTCAGTAGCGGGGACAGGATTTGAACCTGCGACCTCTGGGTTATGAGCCCAGCGAGCTACCGAGCTGCTCCACCCCGCGTCGTTGAAACCAGTGTACGCCATCCGCGGGACCCGAAGCACACCCGTTCAAACCCGCCCCTCCCGCAGCGCGGGCACCCGCTCCCTACCGGGCCGCCAGGTGCCGGTTGGGGGCCTCGGCGCGGTCCGCGTACTCGGGGAGGACGACGACCTCGGCGCCCGCGGCGGCGAGGAGTCCGTTCCCGTCGGCGTCCGTGACGAAGGTGTCGGGCTCGCGCCATGCGGTGACGACCCGCCGTACACCGGCGTCGAGGATGAGCCGGGCGCACGGCGCGGGCCGGGAGGCGCGGTGGGCGCACGGTTCCAGGCTGCTGTAGACGGTGGCGGCGGCCAGCCGGGGATCGGCCGGGTCGATCTTGGCGAGGGCGGCCTCCTCGGCGTGCGCGACGGGGTCGTCGCCCTCGCGGGAGTGGCCCCGGGCCAGTTCGGTCCCGTCGGCGGCGACCACCACGGCGCCCACGCTGAACGCGGTCTTCGAGGGCGGGCACAGCTCCGCCAGCTCGCAGGCGAGCTCCAGCCACCGCCGGTCGGCGGCCGAGGCGAGCGAGCCGGTGCCGGGCGCGGTGGGGACGTACCGGATGAGCACGACGTCACCGACGGGCCGGGTCTCCACCAGCCGCATCCGGCCCGGGGGGTACTCCCCGGTCCCGAACAGCCGCGGCGCGTCGGGCTGCCCGACGAAGAGGGGGGCGACGGCGAGCTGCAGTTCGTCGGCGAGCTGCTCGCGCACGAGCTGGGTGTGGACCTTGCCGCCCCCTTCGACCATGAGGCGGCGCACCCCCCGTACGTCGTGAAGGTGTTCCAGCAGCACCCGCCAGTCGAGCCGGGGGCCGGTCGGGACGACGTCGACGTCGACGAGGCCGTCGAGCGCGGCGGCGGCGCGCGGCGCGCCCTCGTCCGTCGTGTAGACGACCTTCTCGCCGCCCGTGTGCCAGAACTGCGCCCGCGGGTCGAGCTCTCCGGAACCGCTGACGGTGACCTTCAGCGGGTACTCGGGACGGCCGTCGGCGACCCGGGCCGCACGCCGCTCGGGGGAATTGACCAGGAGCCGCGGGTTGTCCGTGCGCAGCGTGCCCGCACCCACCAGGATCGCGTCGCTGGACGCCCGCACCTCGTCGACCCGGTCGAAGTCGGCCGGGCCCGAGAGCAGCAGCCGCTCGGGGCCGGTGTCGTCCAGGAAGCCGTCGAGGGAGACGGCGGCGGACAGCAGGACGTAGGGACGGGGCATCGGGACGCATCCTCCGGTCGCACGCGCACAGGAATCCGGGCGCAGTGGTTCAAGTTTTAAACAATACCTAGACTGGTCTCATGACGACCCGCTGGCTCTCCGCCGCCGAACAGCGCGCCTGGCGCTCGTACATCTCCGCGACCTCCCTCCTGGCGGACGCCATCGACCGCCGGCTGCAGGCGGAGGCGGGGATGCCCCACCTTTACTACTCCATCCTGTCCCGGCTGTCCGAGGCTCCGGACCGGCGGCTGCGGATGACCGACCTCGCCGAGGCCCTGAAGATCACCCGCAGCCGGCTGACGTACGCGGTGGCGCGGCTGGAGAAGGACGGCACGGTACGCCGTGAGGGCTGCCCCACCGACAAGCGCGGGCACATGACCGTGCTCACCGACGAGGGCATGACCCTCCTGGAGCGGGTGGCGCCCGCGCACGTCGAGACGGTTCGGACGGCGGTCTTCGACCATCTGACCCCGGAGCAGGTGGGACAGCTCGAGGAGATCTGCGGAACCATCACCCGGGCCATCCAGAGCGGAGATCCCGGGGCTCCCGGGGAGGATCTGCCGTGGCGGCGGCGTTCCTGCTCCTCGTAGGACACCCGAGAGGGCTCGAAACCCGTTGCTTGAAGTTTTAAGCAGATGTAGGGTCTCGTTCCGAGGCTGTGCTTCAAATCTGAAGCACAGCCCGTACGAACCTGCCGGACGGAGAGACACCATGCGCGACCACCCCACCGCCACCGTGCGCACCCGCGTCCGCGTACCCCTGCGCTTCGGCGACGGCTACTCCGTCGACGCCGAACTCGTGACCTTCCACGGCCTCGACGACGGCAAGGAACACCTGGCCGTCGTCCTCGGCGAGCCCGGCGCGAACCCACTGGTGCGGCTCCACTCCGAGTGCCTGACCGGCGATGTGTTCGGCTCGGCCCGCTGCGACTGCGGACCCCAGTTGCGCGAGGCGGTGGAGCAGATCGCGGAGCGCGGCGGCGTCCTGCTGTACCTGCGCCAGGAGGGCCGCGGCATCGGCCTCTACAACAAGCTCGACGCGTACGCCCTCCAGGACCAGGGCCTCGACACCTACGCCGCCAACGCGGCCCTCGGCCTGCCCGAGGACGACCGCGACTACACGGCGGCCGCCCAGATGCTCCGGGCCCTCGGCATCGGCTCCCTGGACCTGCTGTCCAACAACCCGGACAAGGCCGAACAGCTCCGCGAACTCGGCATCACGGTCTCCCACCGCGTCCCGACGGGCGTCTTCACCACCGCCCACAACGTCCGCTACCTGCGCGCCAAGGTCCTCCAGACCCAGCACACGCTGCCGCTGCCTGAACTCACGGAGCACGCGGGGCTCTCCGGCCTCTCGGCGGGCTGACACCCCGGCAACGAAACAGGCCCCCGGTTCGGATACCTCTGAACCGGGGGCCTTTCCGTAGACCCTGTGGGACTCGAACCCACAACCAATGGATTAAAAGTCCACTGCTCTGCCAATTGAGCTAAGGGTCCCCGCACCGGAAAACACCGACACGGCGCACCGGCCCGCGCCGATGCATCCCCGAGCATAGCGGGACGTGGCCGGGACTCCGATCGGGTATCGGTGACCCGGCCACGCCCGAGGCCCCACAAGGTCAGGGATCGACCGGTTCGGGTGCACCCTTGCGGGCGGCCTCACGGGCGATCGTGCGCTGATGCCCGGGGTTGAGGAACCAGTGCCGGGCCGAGGCCAGCCACCAGGCCGCGGCGAAGCCGAGGACGACGAGCACGGCGACCGGGGCGTAGTTGAACGTCTCCCAGGTGACCGGGGAGACCTGCGGCAGCATGAACAGGACCGTGATGACGGCCACCCAGCCGACCGCGACCACCCCCACCGGCCGGGACCAGCGGCCCAGATGCCAGGGCCCGCGCTCGAAGTCGTCGCCCTTGCGCAGCCGCAGCAGCGTCGGGATGACGTACGCGACGTAGAGGCCGATCACCGCGATCGACGTCACGGCCGCGTAGGCCGCGTAGTTGATCAGGTACGGCAGGCCGAGCAGCAGGGCGCCGCCCGCGGCCAGCCAGACCGCCGCCACGGGGGTCCGCGTGCGCGGATGCACCGTGTGCCACACCGAGGAGAACGGCAGCGCGCCGTCACGCGAAAAGGCGTAGATCATACGGCTGTTGGCGGTCACGGAGGCCATGCCGCAGAAGAGCTGCGCGCCGATCACGACGAGCAGCAGGAGCTTGCCGGTCGTTGCGCCGAGCGCGTCCAGCAGGATCTGCGCCGGGGGCGCACCCGTCGCCGAGCCCAGCTCCTTGTCGTAGGACTGGATGGCGAAGGTGAAGCCGAGGAGCAGGACGAAGCCGGCGATCCACGAGGTCCAGATGGAGCGCACGATGCCCTTCGGCCCGGCCGTGGAGGCGTCGTGGGTCTCCTCCGTCATGTGGGCGGAGGCGTCGTACCCGGTGAACGTGTACTGGGCCATGAGGAGTCCGACGAGGACGACGTAGACCCCGCTGCCCCAGCCCGTGTTGTTGACGAACTTCGTGAACACGAAGTCCGCCGACTGGTGGTGGTCCGGCGCGAAGGTCAGCGCGCCGACGATGACGGCGACGCCGACGACGTGCCACCACACGCTGATGCTGTTGAGCAGGGCGACGATCCCCACGCCGAAGGTGTTGAGGAGACCGTGCAGGATCAGGATCGCGGTGAACAGGAGGATCGTGCGGCCCGGTGTCACCTCGAAGTCGAACTGGAGGTTCAGGTAGGCGCCGAGGAACAGCGCCGCGCCGAAGTCGATGCCGGCGGTCACCGCGACCTGGCCGAGGACGTTGAACCAGCCCGTGAACCACGCCCAGGCGGCCCTGCTGCGTTCCGGGGCGAGCCGGTGGGCCCAGAAGTACAGCCCGGCGGACGTCGGATAGGCCGAACAGATCTCGGCCATCGCGAGCCCGACGAACAGCGTCATCAGTCCGACCGCGACCCAGCCCCAGGTGATGACGGCGGGGCCGCCGGTGTTCATCCCGAACTGATACAGCGTCAGGCAGCCCGACAGGACCGAGATGATGGTGAAGGAGACCGCGTAGTTGGAGAAAGCCGACATGCGGCGAGCGAGAACCTGCGTGTAGCCGAGCTGGGCGAGCCGCTCTTCGTCCGACAGCCCAGTCGCTCTGGCGTCATCTGTCATGCACCCAGCGATTCCCTCGCCGAGTGCATGACATGCGCCGTACCGATGGGAAATGTGGCCAGAAAAGGCCCTTGTGGCCCTGCCGGCCGCCGACGATCTTCACGCCCGGGCCGAACGAGCCCGTCCCCGTACCGGCGTTGCGGTAGACGTTGCCGGACATGGCTCTCCGGGACTCGCCCCGGAGACGACGAGCCCCGGAAACGACGAAGTGGCCCCCACCCGGTCCGGGTGGGGGCCACATCAGGTCACTGCGCTGTCAGGCGTCAGCCGTTGCGCTTCCAGCGCGGCTTCTCGTCGCGGCGGAACGAACCGGTGCCGGTGCCCGTGCCCGTCGTGCGGTGGTCGTCGCGGCGGGCGGCCGGACGGTCGTGGCCGGAGCGGAAGCCGCCGCTCGCGGGACGGTCGCCCTGACGGTCACGGTTGAAGGGACGGTCGCTGCCCCGGTGGCCGCCACGGTCGTCACGGTTGAAGCCGCCACCACGGTTGTCGTCACGACGCTCGAACGAACGGCCACCACGGTCATCGCGGTTGAAGCCGCCACCACGGTTGTCATCGCGGCGGAAGCCGCCACCACGGTTGTCGTCACGACGCTCGAACGAACGGCCACCACGGTCATCGCGGTTGAAGCCGCCACCACGGTTGTCATCGCGGCGGAAGCCGCCACCACGGTTGTCGTCACGACGCTCGAACGAACGGCCACCACGGTCGTCACGGTTGAAGCCGCCACCACGGTTGTCATCGCGGCGGAAGCCGCCACCACGGTTGTCGTCACGACGCTCGAACGAACGGCCACCACGGTCGTCACGGTTGAAGCCGCCACCACGGTTGTCGTCACGGCGGAAGCCGCCACGGTCGTTGTCACGACGCTCGTAGTTGCCGCGCTCGTCACGACGCTGACGCGGCTCGTACGCGGGACGCTCGTCCTGCTCGGCGGCGACGGCCTCGACGGCCGGGGCCTCGACGACGGCCTGCTCGGCGGCCTCGGCGGCGGCGGCGACCGCCACCTCCGGGTCCTCGCCGCGCTCACGGGCGGCGCGGGCGACGAGACGGTCGGCCTCGCCGCGCAGCTCGGCGGCACGGCGCTGCGCGCGCTCCAGCTCCTTGGTGAGCTGCGTGACCTCACGCTCGGCCTGCTGGGCGGCGTCGCCCGCGGACTGGGCCTGGACCTCGGTCATCGACCGGGCGCCGGTGATCTCGGCGACCTCGGGCTCGAAGGCCGTACCCGAGTTGATGATGTGACGCGCGGCGTCGACGCCCGCGTCCTCCATCAGGCGGAAGATCTGGCGGCGCTGGTGCGGAAGCGACAGCGACACGACGGTGCCGGAGCGGCCCGCGCGAGCGGTACGGCCGGAGCGGTGCAGGTAGTCCTTGTGGTCACCGGCCGGGTCCACGTTCAGGACCAGGTCGATGCCGTCGACGTGGATACCGCGGGCGGCGACGTCGGTCGCGACGAGCGCGTTGACGTAACCGTCCTTGAAGTCGGCCAGCGTCCGCGTACGGGCGCCCTGCGTCATGCCGCCGTGCAGCGCGTCGGCCTTCACACCGGCGTCGCGGAGCTGCTCCGCGATGCGGTCGGCGCCGAGCTGGGTGCGCACGAAGATGATCGTGCGGCCCTTGCGGGAGGCGATCGCGGCGGTGACCGGCGCCTTGTCCTTGGGCTTCACGATGAGGATGTGGTGCGACATCGTCGTGACGTTGCCCTGCGCGCTGTCGACCTCGTGCGTGACGGGGTTGCTCAGGTAGCGCTTGACCAGCGTGGAGATCTCGTTCTCCATCGTGGCGGAGAACAGCATCCGCTGGCCGCCGGCCGGAACCTGGTCGAGCAGCTCGGTGACCTCGGGCAGGAAGCCCAGGTCCGACATCTGGTCGGCCTCGTCGAGGACGGCGATCTGGGTGTTCTCCAGCGAGCAGGCGCCGCGGTTGATGATGTCGCGCAGACGGCCCGGGGTGGCGACGAGGACGTCGACGCCGCGCTCCAGGGCGTAGATCTGGTTGCCCATCGACGTACCGCCGCAGACGACCTTCATCTTCAGGCCGAGGACGTCGCCGTAGGGCTGCAGCGCGTCGGCGACCTGCATGGCCAGCTCACGGGTCGGCGTCAGGATGACGGCGCGCGGCTTCTTCTTCTCGGTGTGGCCGCCGGCGAGCTGCGCCAGGGCCGGCAGACCGAAGGAGAGGGTCTTGCCGGAGCCGGTGCGGCCGCGGCCGAGGATGTCCTTGCCGGCCAGGGCGTCCGGGATGGTCGCGGCCTGGATGGGGAAGGGGGAGGTCACGCCGTTCTGCGCGAGCTTGCGGACGACGCCCTCGGGGAGACCGAGGTCGGCGAAGGTGAGCTCGGGGGCGGCGGACTCGGCGGACTCGGTGGTCTCGATCGCCTCGACCGTGGCCTCGACCGCGTCGTTGTTCTCGTTGTTCTCGGGCACGACGACGTGATCAGTACTGGAAACAGACATGCGAAATGCGAACCTTCCGGAGTTTCTTCGGCACGCGCCCAAACTCCGTGAAGTCGCAAACGACCGCCTCTATGCGGTCCGGCCACGGCAAGGGAGAGTACGCGCCACGCGGCGCTCTCTGCGGCGGCGCCGGGCAAATGGGATCAAACGATCTACTACCATACGCACCCTTCCCCCATGAAGGCAAACTGAGCCCCATACGACCAGGTGAGGGTGCATTCAAGCCACCTGCTCGCGTCATCCACGCTACCCCGCCCACGCCGACGGCGCTGTTGAACAGGCCACATCCACGCCTCCAGCGCCCGTGAACCCCGCCACACCGGCCGTGCGGCCGGACCCGCCGGGTCCGGCGGGGCGGGATCGGCGCCCGCCCCGCTCCCCTGCCTGCTACACCGGTGAGCCCGCCTCGGGGGCCGGTTCCCGCTGGATCAGCTGGGTCACCGGCTGTTCGTGGGCCGACGAGGACGGCTCCGGGGTTCCGGGGTCGGGCGGCGACGGCGGGGAGACCGGCGGGGGCTCGGGCGACGGCTCCGCCGAGGTACGCGTGGGAGTCGGCTCGCCCCCGGGCGGTGTGGAGGCCTTGGAGGGGGCCCCGTCCTTCTCCGTCGCCTTCGCGGACGGCTTCCCGCCCGGGGACGCCGACGCGTCGCCGGACGCGGACTCCCCCGGCTTCGCGGAGGCCTTTCCGCCCCTGCCGCCCTTTCCGCTCCTGCCGCTCTTCCCGCTGTACGAACCGACCCCGCCGCCGCCCACCGCGGACCCGTCGCCGGGCACCCCGTCGGCCCGTCTGTCCGCCGAGTGGGAGGGCCCCGGCCGCCCCGCGTCGTCGCCGACGCTCATGCAGCCGGCGGTGGCGGCCACGGCCAGGACCGCGGCGGCCAGACGGACGGGTACGTACAAGGCGCGCACGGGCGGCCACCTCCGAACGGGGTGTCCCCCGCTCGGAAGAAGCCGGGAGCGTGGGGAGAAACGGGAGTTCTCCCTGTCCAACTCCCGCCGCCCACGGGAGGACACGCGCCCCCCGGGCCCAACCGGGCCCGGAGGGCGCCTCCGTGAAGCCGGCGCTCCCCGCACGGCGGACGCGGCCGGGGAGACGCCGCGGGTCAGACGATCGCCAGCGGGGCCTGCGGGGCCAGCGCGGCCGCGATGCGCTGGGCGACCACCTCGGCCTGGTTGCCGTCGGGGGTGTCCTTGGTCTTGGTCGCGTTGACCGCGATGGCGAGACCGTCGGACGGGAGATACGCCTGGATCGCCGCGTAACCCGAGAACGACGGGTTCTGCAGGACCCAGCCGTTGATCACGATCACACCGAGCCCGAAGTGCTTGGCCTCGGTCTGCTCCAGACAGACCGTGGCGGGGCACGTGGCGGTCGGATGACCGAGACCGACCGTCCCCGGGTCGAGCAGCGTGCGGTAGGAGCTGCGCGAGATGAGCGCGCCGCTGCCGATGCCGGCCGCCGAACGGGCCAGGTCACAGACATGCGTGGTGATCACGGCGCCGGGCGCGGTGGTCCACGACGGGTTCCAGAAGGTGGACTCCTCGTACAGGCCGCGTTCGGACGTGAAGGCGTGCACGACCGGACGCGGGATGTCGGGGGTGAAGTTGTTCCGGGTGTTGTCGAGACCCAGCGGACCCGTGACCCGCTCCCGCAGGAGCTTGTCGATCCGGGTGCCGGTGATCTTCTCCAGCGCCTGGATCAGCAGCAGGTAATTGGCGTGCGAGTAGCTCCAGTTGGTACCCGGCTCGTACCAGAACGGGTGGCTGTAGGGGTACGCGAGCAACTGCTGCGGGGTCCAGTGACGGAAGGGGTGCGCCTCCAGTTCGGCCAGGAAGGCCGGGTCGGTGACGTAGTCGTGCAGTCCGGTGGTGTTGCTGGCCAGCATCCGCAGGGTGATCCGGTTCGCCTGGGGCACGCCGGGCAGCCAGCGCTCCACGGTGTCGTCCAGGCCGACCCTGCCCTCCTCGACGAGCTGCAGCAGGGCCGTGCCGACGTAGGAGAAGGCCACGGAACCGGCACGGAAGTGCATGTCCGGCTGGGCCGGGACACCGGTCATGGACTCACCGAGCGCGTCGGTCAGGACCTCGCGCCCGTGGCTGGTGACCTTCAGCTCCACCGACTTCAGATGCAGGTCGGCCTTGGCCTTCCGGGCGATGGCGAGGACCTCGCGGGCCTCGCCGCCCAGTGGTCTCTCGGTCCTCACACAGTCGTTCTCGCCATAGCGGGCCGGCGCCTGCGCGAACGCCGGCGCGGCGGCGGTCGTCTGGACCGTGACGGCGAGCAGCGCGGCGCAGAGGAGGGCCGTACGGGCCCGGGCGCGGGCGCCCGGACGGGCCGGGGAGGGGGTGCGTGTCATGCCCGCACTATCACCGGACGCTCCGGCCCCTTTCGTCAGAACACTCCGAAAATGGTACGAGACACCCCATGTGGGGCAGACGCCACGCCCCCTCCGCGGATCCGGCCCCCTCCGGGTCTCCGTCGTACACCGCCACCGGGGCGCCATCCCCGACAATGGCCACGTGCTGGAGATGACGCGCGAAACCTTCGAAGAGCTCGTGAGCCAGGCGCTGGACCGGATCCCGCCCGAGCTGACCCGGGTCATGGACAACGTCGCCGTGTTCGTCGAGGACGAGCCTCCCGCGGACGATCCCGAACTGCTGGGCCTCTACGAGGGCACCCCGCTCACCGACCGCGGCGAGTGGTACGCCGGAGTCCTCCCCGACCGCATCTCGATCTACATGGGCCCCACCCTGCGCCGCTGCGAGACCACGGACGAGGTCGTGCACGAGGTCGCCGTGACCGTGATCCACGAGATCGCCCACCACTTCGGCATCGACGACGACCGCCTGCACGAACTCGGCTGGGGCTGACCCGGCCGCCCGCACGCCCCTCCCGCGAGGGTGCCGGAACCCCGCATACCCGCACCACCCCTTGGGCAGACGGGACAAATGGCCCGCGTCCCCGTTGCCGCAACCGCCGCCGTCCGCCGCACGGCCGACCGCGCCGGACGGGCGCTCCACGCGCTCGCCCGCCGCCGCCCCGGCCGCCGCAAGGGCCCGGTGCTCGAACTCGCCCCCCGGGAAAACCCCTACAGCCGCGCCCTCGGGCTTCTGTGCGTGGTGCTGATCGGCGCCTGGCTGGGACTGCTGGTCGTGGGCAACGTCCGCGTCCCGGTCGGCCCCATGAACACCACCATGACCCTGCGCCCCTCCCTCACCGGCGGCACGAAGATCAACATCTCCCCTCTCGGCGCGCTGGAGCTGCGCAGCCACGAGGCCCCCCTGCGCCTGGACGTGGACGTCGACCGGCTCGACCCCGAACGCTCCCAGGCCCTCGTCGAACACCCGGAACGTCTCGCCGGACTCCAGGACGAGGTCGTACGGGACGTCGAGCACGGCACCCTCGACCTGGCCGTCCGCTCCTGCATAGCCGTCGCCGCCGGCGCCGGCGCCCTCGGTCTCGCGGTCTACCGCCGCCCGCGCCGCGCCCTCGCCGCCGGAGGTCTCGCCCTCTGCCTCCTGGCCGCCTCCGGAGCGACCGCCTTCGCCACCTGGAATCCCGAATCGGTCCTGGAGCCGAAGTACTCCGGCCTGCTCGCCTCCGCACCGTCCCTGGTCGGCGACGCCCGCAGCATCGTCAGCGAATTCGACGTCTACCAGAAGGAGTTGGCGCGCCTGGTGACGAACGTGACGAAGCTGTACGACGTCACGTCCACCCTTCCCGTCTACGAGCCCGACCCGACCACGATCCGGGTGCTCCACGTCTCCGACATCCATCTGAACCCGGCGAGCTGGAAGATCATCGCCTCGCTCGTGAAGCAGTACGCGGTCGACGTG
>NZ_JBSFZS010000156.1:0-14546 GCF_053600395.1 Streptomyces sp. NPDC005070
CCACCACCCTGGAGGCGTCCTTCAGTTCACCGCTCGACCCGTTCCGGAGGACGGCACCCCACCGTCCCGCCCCCTCGGGGTCTGTGCGTTCCTGATGCGTTCCTAGGCGGTGGCCGCGCGCGCGTCCGCCGCCTGCGCCTTCAGAGCACGCTCGACACCCGAGCGGGACTCCGAGACGAGGCGCCGGAGGGCGGCGTTGGGCTCGGCCGAGGCCAGCCACGCGTCCGTCCTGGCGAGGGTGTCCTCGGCGATGTGGATGCCCGGGTAGAGGCCGGTCGCGATCTGCTGCGCGATCTCGTGCGAGCGGGCGTCCCAGATCTCCTTGACCACGGAGAAGTACTTGTCCGTGTAGGGGGCGAGCAGCTCACGCTGGTCGGCCTGCACGAAGCCGCCGATGACCGCTTCCTGCACGGCGTTCGGGAGCTTGTCGGACTCGACGACCGAGGCCCACGCCTCGGCCTTCGCCTCCTCGGTGGGCCGGGCGGCGCGGGCGGTGGCCGCGTGCCGCTCGCCGGCGGCGGTCTTGTCGCGCTCGTACTCGGCGGCGATCTCCGCCTCGTCGAAGCGTCCGACGGCCGCGAGCCGCTGGACGAACGCCCAGCGCAGCTCGGTGTCGACGGCGAGGCCCTCGATGGTCTCGCGGTCTTCGAGCAGCGCCTCCAGGAGGTCGAGCTGCTCCGGCGTGCGCGCGGTCGCCGCGAAGGCGCGCGCCCAGGCGAGCTGGTGGTCGCCGCCGGCGTCGGCCGCGCGCAGGTGGGCGAGCGTCGCGTCCGTCCAGCGGGTGAGCAGCGCCTCGCGGGCGGCCGGGTCGGCGTACAGCTCGATCGCGAGCTTGACCTGGCGCTGCAGCGACTGCACGACACCGATGTCGGACTCCTTGCCGATGCCGGACAGCACCAGGGCCAGGTAGTCGCGGGCGGCGAGTTCGGCGTCGCGGGTCATGTCCCAGGCCGAGGCCCAGCACAGGGCGCGCGGCAGGGAGGACTCGAAGTCGCCGAGGTGCTCGGTGACGAAGGCGAGGGAGTCCTCGTCGAGGCGGACCTTGGCGTACGACAGGTCGTCGTCGTTGAGCAGGATCACGTCGGGGCGGCGCTTGCCGAGGAGGTGCGGTACGGCGGTCAGCTCCCCGTCCACGTCCAGCTCGATGCGCTCGTCGCGCACCAGCTTGCCGCTGGCGCCGTCGAGCTCGTAGAGGCCGACCGCGATGCGGTGCGGGCGCAGCGTGGGCTCGCCCTGGGCGCCGGCGGGCAGCGCGGGGGCCTCCTGGCGGATGGCGAAGGCGGTGACGACACCCTGGGCGTCGGTCTCGATCTCCGGGCGCAGGATGTTGATGCCGGCGGTCTGGAGCCACTTCTGCGACCAGGTGCCGAGGTCGCGTCCGGAGGTCTCCTCCAGGGCGCCGAGCAGGTCGGACAGGCGCGTGTTCCCGAAGGCGTGGGCCTTGAAGTAGGCCTGGACGCCGCGGAAGAACGCGTCCATGCCGACGTAGGCGACGAGCTGCTTGAGGACGGAGGCGCCCTTGGCGTACGTGATGCCGTCGAAGTTGACGAGCACGTCGTCGAGGTCGCGGATCTCGGCCATGATCGGGTGGGTGGAGGGGAGCTGGTCCTGCCGGTACGCCCACGTCTTCATGGAGTTGGCGAAGGTGGTCCAGGAGTGCGGCCAGCGGCTGTCGGGGTGGTAGGCCTGACAGGCGATGGAGGTGTAGGTGGCGAACGACTCGTTGAGCCAGAGGTCGTTCCACCACTCCATGGTGACCAGGTCGCCGAACCACATGTGGGCGAGCTCGTGGAGGATCGTCTCGGCGCGCAGCTCGTACGCGGCGTCGGTGACCTTGGAGCGGAAGACGTACTGGTCGCGGATGGTGACCGCGCCCGCGTTCTCCATGGCGCCCGCGTTGAACTCGGGCACGAAGAGCTGGTCGTACTTCGTGAAGGGGTACGCGTAGTCGAACTTCTCCTGGAACCAGTCGAAGCCCTGCCGGGTGACCTCGAAGATCGCGTCCGAGTCGAGGAACTCGGCGAGCGAGGGGCGACAGTAGATGCCGAGCGGTACGGTCTGGCCGTCCTTCTCGTACACGCTGTGCACGGAGTGGTACGGGCCGACGATCAGCGCGGTGATGTACGTCGAGATCCGCGGCGTGGGCTCGAAGACCCAGACGTCGTCCTTGGGCTCCGGGGTCGGCGAGTTGGAGATGACCGTCCAGCCGGTCGGCGCCTTCACGGTGAACTGGAAGGTGGCCTTGAGGTCGGGCTGCTCGAAGGACGCGAAGACGCGGCGGGCGTCCGGCACCTCGAACTGGGTGTAGAGGTAGGCCTGCTGGTCGACGGGGTCGACGAACCGGTGCAGGCCCTCACCGGTGTTGGTGTAGGCGCAGTCGGCGACGACGCGGACGACGTTGCGCCCCTCCAGGAGGCCGGGCAGCGCGATCCGCGAGTCCTCGAAGGCCTCGGCCGGGTCGAGCGGGTCGCCGTTGAGGGTGACTTCGTGGACGGCCGGGGCGACCAGGTCGATGAAGGACTCCGCGCCGGTCTCGGCGGAGTCGAAGCGCACCGTGGTCACGGACCGGTAG
Organism: Streptomyces sp. NPDC005070; assembly: GCF_053600395.1. Classification (NCBI taxonomy): domain Bacteria; kingdom Bacillati; phylum Actinomycetota; class Actinomycetes; order Kitasatosporales; family Streptomycetaceae; genus Streptomyces; species Streptomyces sp. NPDC005070. The sequence goes on from NZ_JBSFZS010000156.1 coordinate 2,573, forward strand.
GTGCCGCCCTCCTGCGCGCCGGAGAGGTCGAGTTCGACCTCGTACGAGTCAACGGTGAGCAGCTTCGCCCGCTGCTGCGCCTCTTCGCGGGTCAGGTTTGTGCCAGGCACGCGGTCATCTCCTCGTTATGTGTGGGTTGCGCCATCCTTCCACGGGACCCGCACACAGCGCGATGTCCGTTTCCCGCCGGTGCCGGGCCGTCGCGGGCGTGAGCCTTGGGACATGACGACGTACACCGCACAGCCCATCGGCGCGGCCGTTCTGAAGGAGCTCCGCGACACCGACGACGCGGGCCGCCGGCCCGTCCCGCTGACCGACAAGGAGGGCGGGGCCCCCTTGCGGTGCTGCCTGCGCCGCAGCGAGCCCGGAGAACGCGTCTGCCTGGTCTCCTACGCCCCGTTGCGCCGCTGGGCGGCACGGGGCGGCGCGGAGCCGGGCCCCTACGACGAGACGGGCCCGGTCTTCATCCACGCGGAGGAGTGCGCGGGCCCGGACACGGACGCCCTGCCGTTCACGAACGCCCACCGCACGGTCCGCCGCTATTCGGCCCAGGGACGCATCCTGGGCGGGCGGCTGGTCGGGACACCGTCCGCGTTCGGCGAGGCCTTCACGGAGGCGTTCGCGGACCCTGAGGTGGTGCTGGTCCACGTACGGGCGGTGGAGTACGGCTGCTTCCTGTACGAGGTGCGGCGGGGCTGAGGGCCGGAAAACGGGTCGAGGGAATCCGCGCACCCGTGGGTACGCGGACTCCCTCGGCACGGAGTCGGTGTGCGGGGCTCAGCCCTGCTTCGGCTGCTTGTGGGACTTGTCCAGGACCATCACGAGGGCGGTGATGCCCCCGAACAGCACGAGCGGCAGCGCGACGTAGAGGCCGAGCGTCTCGATCACGCTCAGGCCGGAGCCGGGGTCGTCGCCGTCGTCGCGGGTCAGCGCGAGCGCGGGGGACGACATGAGCAGCATCATCAGCGTCGTGCCGGCCGCCAGGGCACCGGCGCGCAGGGCGTTCTTCTTGTCCACGGTGCAAACGTAGCGAACACCCGGCGGGGCCGCGCGCCCGGGGTGCCGTACGGAGGTCACGGGGCACGGGGCGGCTGTTCCGGAGGGCTCCCGGACGCACCCGTGCCCTCGCTCTCCGCCCTCACCACGTCGATGAGGGCGTGCAGCCTGGGCGACGCGGCCAGCTCCTCCAGGGTCACCGGACGCCCCTCGGCATCGGCGACGGGCAGCCGCCAGTTGGGGTACTCGTCCCAGGTGCCCGGAAGGTTCTGCGGGCGGCGGTCGCCGACGGTGTCCGGGAGCCAGACACCGATCAGCCGGGCCGGGGTGCGCAGCAGGAAGCGGTGCACGGCCTGGATCTCGGCCTCCTCGACCGAGGCGGGCGCCCCGCCGCTCGGACCGCGCAGCAGCCCGAGCCGGGAGAGCAGCGCCAGCCACTCCCGGACGTCCGCGCCGGCGGCCGCCCGTTCCTCGTCGAGGGAGCCGGTCAACAGGCCGAGCCGGTCACGGAGTTCGACGTGCTCGCCGGTGAACCGGGCCGCGGTGGACGGCAGGTCGTGGGTGGTGGCGGTGGCCAGGCAGTCGGCGCGCCAGCCCTCGGGCGGCAGGGGCAGGCCGTCCCCGTCCCAGTCGCGTTCGAACCACAGCACCGAGGTGCCGAGCACTCCGCGTTCCTGGAGCTTCTCGCGCACCCCGGGTTCGACGGTGCCGAGGTCCTCGCCTATGACCAGGGCTCCGGCCCGCGAGGCCTCCAGGACGAGGATCGCGAGCATCGCCTCGGCGTCGTAGCGGACGTACGAGCCCTCGGTGGGCGGCTGCCCCTCGGGGATCCACCAGAGCCGGAACAGGCCCATGACGTGGTCGATGCGCAGGGCGCCGGCGTGGCGCAGGAGCGCGCGCAGCAGCCGGCGGTAGGGGGCGTAGCCCGAGGCGGCGAGCCGGTCGGGCCGCCAGGGCGGCAGGCCCCAGTCCTGGCCGCGCGCGTTGAAGGCGTCGGGGGGCGCGCCGACGGACATGCCGGCCGCGAAGTACTCCTGCTGGGCCCAGGCGTCGGCTCCGTCGGGGTGGACCCCGACGGCGAGGTCGTGCACGAGACCGATGGCCATGCCCGCGTCGCGCGCGGAGCGCTGGGCGCGGGCGAGCTGGGCCTCGGTGAGCCAGACGAGCCGGCTGTGGAAGTCGACCCGGTCCATCAGTTCGCCCCGGGCGCGGGCGGTCGCCTGCGAGCGGGGGTCGCGCAGGGCCACGGGCCAGTTCCGCCAGTCGGAGCCGTGCACCTCGGCGAGCGCGCACCAGGTGGCGTGGTCCTCCAGCGCCCGGCCCTCCTCGGCGAGGAAGTCGGCGTGCGCGGCCTGCCGTCCGGGTCCGAGCGGTACGGCGCGCACCGCCGCGAGCGCCTCGCGCTTGAGCTCCCACACGGCGTCGCGGTCGATGAGCGCGCCCTTGCGCAGAACGGAGTCGCGCAGACGTTCGGCGCGCTCCCGCAGCGTGCGCAGCCGGTCCTGGTCCTCGGCGTACGGGTACTCGGGGATGTCCTCGACGCGCAGGTGCACCGGGTCGGGGAAGCGGCGGGAGGACGGCCGGTAGGGAGAGGGGTCGGTGGGGTCGCCGGGCACGGCCGCGTGCAGCGGGTTGACCTGGACGAATCCGGCGCCGAGCGCGCGTCCCGCCCAGGCGGTCAGCTCGGCGAGGTCGCCGAGGTCGCCCATGCCCCAGGAGTGGCGGGAGAGCAGGGAGTAGAGCTGGACGAGCAGGCCGTAGGCGCGTCCGGGCGGCGCGGGCAGCCGGGTGGGGGCGACGACGAGGTGGGCGTCGGCGGCCCGGCCGTCGGGGGCGGTGGCGTGCAGCGTGTGGACACCGGGCGGAAGGTTCTCGGCGGACGCGCGGGACCCGCCCTGTTCGGTGGTGACGCTCAGACGGGTGCCGTCCGGCAGTGCGGCGACCTCGGCGGGGACGAGTCCGCCCCAGCACACCAGGGTCGGCGGCAGCAGTCGCTCCGCCGTCTCGGCCTCGTGCAGCGCGAGGGCGGCCCGGACGGCTTCCGGGGTGCTCGCGTCGACGCCGAGCGCGGCCAGGATCGCGACGAGCGCGGTGTCCGGCGCCGCGACCGTACGGCCGGGGGACGGGCTGTACGCGGGGGCGACACCGTGCAGTTCGGCGAGCTGGGACAGGGGCGTCCGCGGCGCCGGCTCCGAGGCCGTCCGTGGCGGGTCGGCGGGCCCGGTGGGTGCCATCAGACCCCCGACGCGGCGCCGGTCGAGGTGGGCTCGCTCGTCAGATGCGCGGCGTCCGCGAGCGGCGGCTCACTGGTCAGCGGCTCGGCGTCGGGCAGCGGGGGTTCGCTCGTCAGCGGTGCCGCGGAGCAGGCGCCCTCCGAGCCGAGCGGACACAGGTGGGCGCCCTCGGGCTCGGCGGACGCCCGGCCGGCGCGCGGGCCGGGGACGGACGTCCGAGCCGCACGTTCGGACAGGGCCGTCAGGAGCAGGTGTGCCGATGCGGCCACGGGGGCCTCCTTGTCGAGGTCGGATACGGCGCCCGGGGGGCATTCCGGCGGTTCGTGCCGGAAACGGATGCCCCGGGCGGTCATCGCAGCCCTACCCCGTGGGCGCGACGGCAGACGCTCACGGACGGACAACGTGCTCCTGGTCACATTCCGTCGCCGTCCCGCGGGGCCGGACCGCACCTCCAGGCTGGGGTAATCCCGGCACTTCGGCCACTCTCGTTGACACCTTCACCACCCGAATGGTGGGCTCGACGGCACACCGAAGCCGCAGCCGGGACGGCGGGCTACGAGGGGGAACCGTGCGACTCGGGCGTGGAAAAGGAGCGACCGCACTGGCGTTCGCCGTGGTCGCGAGCACGTTCGTCACGGCCCCCGCGGCCCTCGCGGCACCCCATGGACCGGCGGCCTCCGCGGACGACCGCGTGCCCGCCGGAAGCGACCGGGAACCCACCGGAAGCACGGTGCCCGCCGTCTGGCCCCGCCCCCAGTCGCTGCGCGCGAACGGCGCCGGGGTGACCGTCACGGACGAGGTCGTCCTGGTCACCCCGGCGCCGAACACGTCCGGCGGCTCGGGCGCTCCGGCCGGTCCGTACCTCCCGGGCGTCCCCCTGACCCCGTACGCCCCCGGCGTGAGCGTCGACACGTACGCCCCGGACAGTGATCTCGACCCGTACGCCCTCGAAGCGCTGCGCGCGCTGCTGCGACGGGCCGGCGCACGCACGATCACGACGGCGCGTGACGGTGACGCGCTCCCGGCGCACGCCCTGGTGGTGCGTCTGGGGACGGACGCCGCGGACACCGGCGGGCGGGGCGCGGGGGCCTTCGGCGTCACGCGCGCCTCCTCGGGCTCCCTGGAGCGGGCGCTCACGGCGCTCGGCGCCGCACCCCGCGCCGACCTCCCCTCCGGCGGCTACCGGCTGGCCGTCGGCCGCGCCGACGGCCGGGACACGGTCGCGCTCGCGGGAGTCGGCGAGGACGGCCTGTTCCACGGAGTGCAGACCCTGGGCCAACTCCTCGGCGCCGACCGCCGGATCGCCGGTGCCGTCGTCCGCGACTGGCCCGGCACCGCCGTACGGGGCGTCACCGAGGGGTTCTACGGCAGCCCGTGGACCCCTGAACAGCGGCTCGCGCAGCTCGACTTCATGGGCAGGACCAAGCAGAACCGCTATGTGTACGCACCCGGCGACGACCTGTTCCGGCAGGCGCGCTGGCGTGAGGCGTACCCGGCCGGGGAGCGCGCCCGTTTCCGGGACCTGGCGGAACGGGCGCTCCGCAATCACGTCACGCTGACCTGGGCGGTGGCCCCGGGACAGGCGATGTGCTTCTCCTCGGACGCCGACGTGAAGGCCCTGACACACAAGCTCGACGCCATGTGGGCGCTCGGGTTCCGGTCCTTCCAGCTCCAGTTCCAGGACGTCAGCTACACCGAGTGGCACTGCGAGGAGGACGCGGACGCGTTCGGCTCCGGCCCCGGGGCGGCGGCGCGGGCGCAGGCGCGGGTGGCGAACGCCGTGGCCCGGCATCTCGCCGCCCGTCACCCGGAGGTGGCCGCGCTGTCCCTGATGCCGACGGAGTACTACGAGGACGGCTCGACCGACTACCGCCGGAAGCTGGCGGGCGCGCTGGACCGGGGCGTCGAGGTCGCCTGGACGGGCATCGGTGTCGTCCCGAAGACCATCACCGGCGGCGAACTGGCACGCACCCGGGCGGTGTTCGGCAGCCATCGGCTCGTCACCATGGACAACTACCCCGTCAACGACTACGCGCAGGACCGCGTGTTCCTCGGCCCCTACCAGGGGCGCGACCCGGCGGTGGCCACGGGTTCGGCGGCTCTGCTCGCCAACGCGATGCCCCAGGCGGAAGCCTCCCGCATCCCGCTGTTCACGACGGCCGACTACGCGTGGAACCCGCGGGACTACCGGCCCCAGGAGTCCTGGGAGGCCGCGATCGAGGATCTCGCGGGCGGGGACGCCGAGGACGCGGACGCGCTGCGCGCGCTGGCCGGGAACGAGGCGTCCTCCGTCCTCGGCGGTGAGGAGTCGGCGTATCTGCGCCCGCTCATGGAGGCGTTCTGGCAGGCGTGGACGGGCACGGACCGCGCCGCGGGCGAGCGTGCGGCCGGGCGGCTGCGCGCGGCCTTCACCGTGATGCGCGAGACGCCGGGGCGGCTGGCGGGCCGCCCGATCGCCACCGAAGTGGAGCCCTGGACCGGGCAGTTGGCGCGCTACGGCGAGGCAGGCGAGACGGCCGTCGCACTCCTCGACGCCCAGTCGAACGGTGACGCGACGGCGGCGTGGACGGCGTACCGCGCGCTGAACCGGCTGCGCCGCGAGCTCGCGGCGAGCGAGGTGAAGGTCGGCACGGGCGTGCTCGACCCGTTCCTGACGCGGGCCCGCACGGCGTACGAGAAGTGGGCGGGCCTCGACAACGAGTCCTCCACCGGCCGGGGAGCCCCGAAGAACCCCGACCCGACCGGGGACGGGGGCACGGGGACCGGCGGCGCGGGCACGGCGGGCACGGGCGGACGGGGCGACGGCGCCGCGGACGGCGCGGAAAGCGCGCCGGACGGCACGAGGGGTGACGGCGACGGGCAGGACGGCCGCGTCGTGCTGCTCCCGCGCCCCCGCATCCTCAGCGACGTCAGCGTGCTCACCGACCCCGGCGCGACGGGCTTCGTCGAGGCGCACGTGCCGGGCGAGGGCTGGCGGTACCTCGGCGCCCTCACCGCCGGGGGCGCGACGGAGCTCGGCGCGGCGGAGATCGGGGCGGAGGGCGTGCGCGTGGACGCGCTGCGGGTCGTCGGACCCGGGCGTTCCCAGGTCCGCCATCTCGTGCCGTGGTTCGCGGACACGCCCGCCGCGGCCCTGGACCTGGCCCGCTCCACGACGGACGTGGAGATCGGCGGCACGGAGCGGATCACGGCCCGGCTGACGTCCCTGCGTCCCACCGGCGTCCGCGGTGAGCTGACCGCACGCGCTCCCGAGGGCATCCGGGTCAAGGTCGCGCGGCCCTCGCCGACCCTGGCGCGCGGCGCCGTCGTCGACAGCGTCGTCGAGGTCACGGTCCCGCCGGGAACGCCGTCGGGCTCGTACGAGGTGACGGTCGCCTTCGGCGCCCGGACCCGCACCCTGACCGTCCGCGCCTTCCCGCGCACGGCGGGCCCCGACCTCGCCCGCACCGGCACGGCCTCCTCGTCCGCCGACGAGACTCCCGACTTCCCGGCCTCGGCGGCCAACGACGGCGATCCGACGACCCGTTGGTCCTCCACGGTGGACGACGGCGCCTGGTGGCAGGTGCAGTTCGCCGAGCCGGTGCGCCTCGGCCGGCTCGTGCTGACCTGGCAGGACGCGCACCCGTCCGCGTACCGCGTCCAGGTCTCCGCCGACGGACGCGTGTGGCGCACGGCGACGACCGTGACCGACGGCCGCGGCGGCCGCGAATCCCTCCGCTTCGACGAACGCGACGTCCGCCACGTCCGCGTCCAGGGGATGCGGCGGGCCACGGCGTACGGATACTCGCTGTGGTCGGCGGAGGCGTACGCGGTCGCGGACTGAGGCCCCTCGGCGGTTCTCGGCACTCCCCGGCGTCCCCGGCGCTCCCCGCCACCCCCGGCAGTTCGCGATCAGCTTTTCGCGTCCAACTATTCACTCAGTACATATCTTGAGTGCATACTGATCTCCATGAGTACCCGTCACATTCTGTTGGGGCTGCTCGCCGGAGGACCCAGCCATGGGTACGACCTCAAGCGACGGCACGACGAACGCTTCCCGCAGGCCCGCCCGCTGGCCTACGGGCAGGTGTACACGACGTTGCAGCGGCTGGTCCGCGACGGTCTCGCGGCGGTCGACGGCACCGACTCGGACGGAGGCCCCGAGCGGACCCTGTACCGCTCGACCGGAGACGGAACGCGCGAACTGGCGCGCTGGGCGGGCGAGATCGCGCCGCCCGCGCCCTTCGTGACGAACGAGATCTTCGCCAAGGTCGTCGTCTCGATCCTCGCCTCGGCGGACCCGGCCGGCTATCTGCGGGCGCAGCGGGCCGCGCACATGGCGCGGATGCGCGAGCTCACGGCGGTGAAGACGGCGCCCGGCGCCGGGCTCGCGACCGTCCTGTCGGCCGACTACGCCCTCAACCACCTCGACGCCGACCTCCGCTGGATGACGACCACGGCGGCCCGGCTCACCACCCTGACCGCGGAGGTCGACACAGCATGAGCACCCCCCTTCTGGCCGCCAGGGACCTGGTCAAGGCGCACGGCCCGACCCGGGCGCTGCGCGGCGCCTCACTGGACCTGGCCGCGGGCGAGGTCCTCGCCGTCACCGGGGCCAGCGGCAGCGGCAAGTCCACCCTGCTCCACTGCCTGGCGGGCATCGTCCGGCCCGACGGCGGAACCGTGGAGTACGGCGGCGAGCGCCTCGACCTGCTCCCCGAGAAGCGGCTCGGCGAGCTGCGCCGCACGGACTTCGGCGTGGTGTTCCAGTTCGGGCAGCTCATCCCCGAGCTGACCGCCGCCGACAACGTGGCGCTGCCCCTGCTGCTCGCGGGTGCCTCCCGGGCGGCGGCGCGGGAGCGGGCGGGCGAGTGGCTGGAGCGGTTCGGCGTACGAGGTCAGGAGGCACTGCGGCCCGGTGAGATGAGCGGCGGCCAGGCCCAGCGGGTGGCGCTGGCGCGGGCCCTCGTCACGGATCCGAAGGCCGTCTTCGCGGACGAGCCGACCGGCGCGCTGGACTCCCTCGCCGGAGAGCAGGTGATGACCGCCCTGATCCACACCGCCCGGGAGGCCGGCACGGCGGTCCTGCTGATCACGCATGACGCCCAGGTGGCGGCGTACGCGGACCGTGAGGTCGCGCTGCGGGACGGGGTCGTGACCGGCTCCGGCACCCCGGCGACGGCCCCGGCGGCCCCGACGGAGGTGTCCCGGTGAGGACCGATCTCCGTATCGCGCTGCTCCTGACCCGCGGTTCCGACCGGCGCGAGGGGTGGCGGGTCGCGCTGACGGCCGCCGGGGCGGCCCTGGCCACGGGGCTCTGTCTGGCGGCCGTCGCCATCGCCTCGCTCCAGGGGCAGTACCACCTGCCCCTCGCCCACGGCCTGCTGCGACAGCCCGGCGAACGGGCGGGCGTGGTTCTCGTCCTGCTGCTCCTGCTGGTGCCGGTGCTCGGTTTCCTCGGCCAGTGCGCCCGCGTCGGGGCCGTGCACCGCGACCGGCGGCTGGCCGCGCTGCGCCTGGCGGGGGCCGGCCCGGCGCAGGTGCGGCGGATCGCCGCTCTGGAGACGGGCCTCGCGTGCCTGACCGGCTCGGCCGTCGCCACCGCCGTCGGCGTCCCCGTCCTGCTGCGCCAGTGGCACAACCCGCCGGCCGTCGTCTGGGCCGGCTTCGCGGGAATCGCGCTCGCCGTGCCCGTGCTGGGCGCGCTGGTGAGCGCCCTCGCCCTGCGCCGGGTGCTGGCCTCGCCGCTCGGCTGGGTGCGCCGGGACCGCGGGCGGGGGCCGGGTCTCGCCGTTCCCCTGACGGCTCTCGTGACGCTTCTCACCGGGCTCGCCCTCGCGCCGCGCACCTTCGGCGGGTTCGAGACGGCCCCGCCGTTCGTGTTCGGCGTGGTGATAATCACGGGCGTCGGCGCCGTCTGGGCGGCCGGGGCGAGCGCCCGGCTGACGGGGCGCGTGCTGGCAGGGCGGACCGGGAACCCGGCGGTCCTGATCGCGGCCGAGCGGCTGCGGGACGATCCGTGGGCGGGCGCCCGCACCCATGCGGCGGTCCTGCTGGTGACCGTCGTGGGGACGGGCTTCGTCGGCGTGCGGCAGGTGCTGCTCGACGCCCTCGCCGGGCGGGACCGCGACGCGCTGCCCGCCGACCTGTCCTTCTACACGACCGGTGTCGATCTCGTGGGCGCCGCGATCCTGCTCGCCCTCGCGATCGCCCTGTCCGGGCTGGCCGTGGGAACCGCCGAATCGCTGGCCACCCGCCGCCGCGGTCTCGCCGCGCAGACCGCCGCCGGAGTCCCGTCGGCCGTGCTCGGCCGTGCCCTGCTCCTGGAGACGGCCCTGCCCCTCGCCCCGGCGATCGCGCTGGCCGGTGCCGGGGGCCTCGGGATCGGTGTCTGGTACGGGCAGCTCGCGAGCGGTGGGTTCGTGCCGGTGCTGCCGCTGGTCGTCCCCGTCGCCGTCTACGCGGCGTGTTTGCTGGCCGCGGCCACCTCGCTGCCCCTGCTGCGCCGCTCGGTGCGGCCCGCGGAGCTGCGCCAGGCGTGACCGCACGCGTCCGGCCCGTGGGCAGCGCCGAGCGCCCGTGAAGCCCGCGGGCGGGCGGCGCCGGGCAGGCCCGGGCGCCCGTGCGGCACGGGTGCCGGCGGCCGGGAGGCACGGGGGTCCTCCCGACGCCGGAAGTGATGGCGGCCGGCGCCACCATCACGAAGGCCCGGATCGTCAGGCTGAGATGCCGTCGATCCGGGCCATGGCGTCGTCCGCGCCGTACGGTTGCAGGTAGGGCATCCAGCGCGGGTCCCTGTGCCCGGTTCCGATGATGCGCCAGGCGAGCCCCGTCGGCGGGGCGGGTTTGTGGCGCAGGCGCCAGCCGATCTCGACCAGGTGGCGGTCGGCCTTGGTGTGGTTGCAGCGGCGGCAGGACGCCACCACGTTGTCCCAGGCGTGCTGACCCCCGCGGGAACGCGGGATGACGTGGTCGACGCTGGTTGCGACGCCACCGCAGTACATGCACCGGCCGCCGTCGCGGGCGAACAGAGCTCGCCTGGTCAGCGGGACGGGCCCTCGGTAGGGGACCCGGACGAACCTCTTCAGCCGGACCACGCTGGGTGCGGGGACAGTAACGGTCGCGCTGTGCATGAAGGCGCCGGATTCCTCGAGACAGACGGCTTTGTTCTCGAGGACGAGGACGAGCGCGCGGTGGAGCGGTACGACGCCGAGCGGCTCGTACGACGCGTTGAGGACCAGGACGTGCGGCACGGATGCCTCCTTGTACGCCGGCGGCGCGTGGCTCGCGCCGGGACGATCTGCAGTCAGTCTCCCCTCATGCCTGGTGGTGGCGCCACCATGTCCCGGTAACGGGCTGGGAGTGTTTTCGACCACACCCCCTACATCCCCAGGTGAGCACGGCCTCTCCCCCGAAGATGACAACGATCCACACACGATGCCCCGTTAGTGTGGTGGTTCTGCCCGGACGGCAACCCCTCCCGTGTCCCCGCCGCGGGCAGACCGCTACGCCTGGAGGTACCTGCTGTGTCCCTGCCCGTCCTATCGGCCCTGGCCGCCGGCCCGGCCCCGTCGCCGTCCCCCTCGACGACGACCGGTCCGGTGACCCCCACGCTTCAGGACGCCCAGGAGAAGGCGACCCACGCCGCGAGCTGGGTCGAGGAGAACTGGTCGACCTGGCTGGCCATAGGTCTGCGCGTCCTGCTGGTGCTGGTGATCGCGGCGATACTGAGAGTGTTCGTGCGCCGGGCGATCACCAAGCTCATCGACCGGATGGGCCGCACCGCCGAGGCGGTCGACGGCACGGCGCTCGGCGGTCTGCTGGTGAACGTGGAGCGCCGCCGTCAGCGCTCCCAGGCCATCGGCTCGGTCCTGCGCTCCGTCGCGTCCTTCCTGATCATGGGCACGGCCGCGCTGATGATCCTCAGCACGTTCGAGATCAATCTGGCCCCGCTGCTCGCCTCGGCGGGTGTGGCCGGTGTCGCGATCGGTTTCGGCGCCCGCAACCTGGTCACGGACTTCCTCTCCGGCGTCTTCATGATCCTGGAGGACCAGTACGGCGTCGGCGACGTGATCGACGCGGGTGTGGCCTCCGGCGAGGTCATCGAGGTGGGTCTGCGCGTGACCAAGCTGCGCGGCGACAACGGCGAGATCTGGTACATCCGCAACGGCGAGGTCAAGCGCATCGGGAACCTCTCCCAGGGCTGGGCGACGGCCGGTGTGGACGTCACGGTCCGCGCCTCGGAGGACCTGGACCACGTCCGGTCCGTCATCGGCGACGTCGCCGAGACCATCAGCAAGGAAGAGCCCTGGAACGAGCGGCTGTGGGGCCCGATCGAGATCCTGGGCCTGGACAGCGTCCTCCTCGACTCCATGGTGGTCCGGGTCTCGGCCAAGACGATGCCCGGCAAGGCCCTGTCCGTGGAGCGTGAGCTGCGCTGGCGCATCAAGCGCGCCTTCGAGGCCGCGGAGATCCGCATCGTGGGCGGCCCCAGCGCGCCCGCGGAGGAGGAGTCCCCCGACCCGTCGGCCGCGGTGGCGGCCCCGTCGGTGTTCGCCAACGCGGAGTCCGCCCAGTCGGTGGCGAGCTCCCCCATCCCGGCTCCGGCGGCTCCGGCTCCGTCGAGCGTGCCGAAGTAGGACGCGGCGGTACGACGAAGGGGCGGCGCCCGGAACACCCCGGCGCCCCCCGAACGGAAGAGCGGCGGGTATGGAAAGAGTGTATGATTAAGGGTGTAGATAACGGTGGGGGCCGGAAAAAAAAAA